>NZ_NPJB01000088.1:0-146363 GCF_002251345.1 Prevotella sp. P4-119
CTTACCTTGATTCATGAGTCTAAACTAACTTACAGATTGTAATTTTCTGCAAAGATAGTCATTTCTAACCCATAGAGTCATTTTTTGCTCGTATTTTGTCGCATATCAACCACTTACAACGATTGTTAATCGTTTTTAGTGGACACTAGTGAAAGAGAATATAGAATTTGCATATTTCGACGAGCCATTATGGATTTTGCTGCAAAACAAAGTATGGAGAATGAAACTGCGAGAGTATATCGTAGAACATAAACTGACCGATGACTTTTGGAACAGCAGAATGGTGGCAGAAGGACTTGGAGCTATTGCCGCCATTTTGTTGGTAGCATAAAATGGCAAATTCTGGATGCCATTAATTAACACGACTGGGTTAGTGTCATGCCCAATACACAGAAAAAAAGGAGTTAAACTTTCGTCTAACTCCTTTTTAACGCGCTTCAGGATGGGCTTGAACCAACGACCCCCTGATTAACAGTCAGGTGCTCTAACCAACTGAGCTACTGAAGCAGGTTTTTCTGTTTTGCGAGTGCAAAGGTAATACGTTTTTTTGAAATACACAAACTTTTTGAGAAAAAAAATCGTTTTTCGGTTATTTTTCTATAATTTTGCATCGTATAAACATAGAAACAATACGAAAAACAATATGATCATGAGAAAAAACAACGTATGCCAACTATGCCGATTGACAGCTTTTGCCGCACTACTGGTATGGCTTCCCATGAATATGAATGCACAGGAAGCGAGAAACCACAACTTAGATGTGGCAAAGAACATCGAAATATTCAATGCCATATACAAGACACTCGACCTAATGTATGTCGATACACTCGATGCCAACACCGTGATTGGCAATGGCATCAATGCGATGCTGCGATCACTCGACCCCTATACCGAATATTATCCTGAGAGCAAACAAAAGGACTTGAAGATGCTGATGACAGGAAAATATGCGGGTATCGGTGCAGTGGTACGCTACCACCAAAAACGAAAACAAGTGGTCATCGACGAACCTTTTGAGGGAATGCCCGCTGCAAAGGTGGGACTGCGCAAGGGAGATATCATCTTGCAGATTGAAGACACGCTGATGACCAACAAACCCGTGGCATACGTCAGCGACCATCTACGTGGCGATGCAGGCAGCACCATCATGATCAAGATTAAACGTCCTTCGACGGGCAAGGTGATGAATTTCAAAGTGACACGCGAGAGCATCAAAACACCTGAAATAACCTATTATGGTATGCGCCCGGATGGCGTGGGATATATCAACCTGAACACTTTCTCTGGCGAACCAGCCAAACCTATGCGTCTGGCATATCTCGACCTGAAACAACGCGGAGCGAAAAAACTCATACTCGACCTGAGAAGTAATGGTGGCGGTTCGGTTTCTGAATGTGTGGATATTGCCAATATGTGGTTGCCTAAAGGTTTGACATTGGTGGAAACCAAAGGAAAGTTGCGCCGTGCCAACTCTGACTACAAAACCCGACTGGAGCCCATCGATACCGTGATGCCCATCATCGTACTGGTGAACGACGAGACAGCTTCTGCCAGCGAGATTGTCAGCGGTTCGATACAGGATCTTGACCGCGGATTGATAATAGGTACGCGCACGTATGGTAAGGGACTGGTGCAGATTCCTAATGTTGACCTACCCTACAATGGTAACCTCAAGCTGACAACATCAAAATACTATATCCCCAGCGGACGATGCATTCAAGCCATCAACTATAAACACACCGGCGGTGGTTATAAAGAACATGTGCCCGATTCGCTGACACACGTATTCTATACACGCAATGGTCGTGAGGTACGCGACGGAGGTGGTATCATGCCCGATATCGAAATCAAACCCGATACCATGTCGAACATCCTCCTGTATTTGGACCGCATAGACTCTACCGAAGTGATGTTTGACTATGTGGTGGATTATATATCCAAGCATCCTACCATTGCTCCTGCCGACAAGTTTCATCTGACCGATGCTGAATATGCCGACTTCACCCAACAAGTGCTGAAAGCAGGATTTACCTACGACCAGATCAGCAAGAAACAGTTTGAAGAACTCATCAAAACCGCAAAATTCGAAGGATACTACGACGACGCAAAGGCTGAATTTGAAGCACTGAAAGCCAAACTCGACCACCATGATATTGAGCGCGACCTACAACAGCACCGCAACGAAATACAACGGCAGATAGAACAAGATATCATATCCGCCTATTATTTCCAAAGCGGACAACTGCTCCACATGCTGCAAACAGACAAAACTCTGAAGGAAGCAGAGCGAATACTCAACACATCAGGAGAATACGAAAAACTATTATCGCCCAAAAAAGTGAAATAAAAGTGGAAATACTTGCAAGATTGACAGAAATGTCGTAACTTTGCACACGTTCAGAGGAATGAGAGACTCGCAAGAGCCTCTCATTCTTGTTTTAATACCAATAAAGGTGTATGATAAATAAAGACGTAGTAAAGGCCGCAGTAGAGGAATGGCTGAGTCAGAATGACTACTTCCTCGTGGACGTTGACATGACGCCCGACGGTCGCATCGTGATTGAAATCGACCACGCCGATGGTGTATGGATTGAAGACTGTGCCGCGCTGAGCCGCTTCCTGCAGGAAAGACTCGGAGAAGAACTCGGCGAGTATGAACTGGAAGTGGGTAGCGCCGGTATCGGACAACCATTCAAAGTCGTACAGCAGTATATCAACCACATTGGCAAAGAAGTGGAAGTGCTGGCTGCCGACGGTAAGAAATACCAAGGCGTGCTCCAGTCGGTAGCCGACGACGGACTGTCGTTTGTGGTGGTGGTCAAGGAGAAGCAGAAGATTGAAGGGAAAAAGCGCCCCGTATTGGTGGATGTGGAGAAGACCTTCAATACCAACGAGGTGAAATATGCCAAATACCTCCTCGCCTTCAAATAATCTCTGACACGTGAGCTAAAGAGTAAACAAAATAAAAAGATTATATAATGGCTACAAAAAAAGAAGACAAAGGTCCGTCAATGATTGAGACCTTTAAGGAATTTAAAGAGACCAAGAACATCGACCGCACCACTCTCGTCAGCGTGCTGGAAGAGAGTCTCCGCAACGTACTTGCCAAACAGTTCGGTAGCGATGAGAACTTCGACGTCATTGTCAACCCTGACAAAGGTGACCTCGAAATCCACCGCAACCGTATCGTAGTAGCTGATGGTGAGGTTCAGGACGAAAACAAAGAGATTTCGCTCACACAGGCACAGAAAATCGAACCCGACTACGAAGTGGGCGAGGAAGTGAGTGAAGAAGTGCGCTTCGAGAAATTCGGACGCCGCGCCATCCTCAATCTCCGTCAGACTCTTGCCTCAAAGATTCTTGAACTGGAGCACGACTCGCTCTACAATAAGTACAAGGATCGCGTAGGTCAGGTAATCAGCGCCGAGGTGTATCAGATGTGGAAACGCGAAGTACTGCTCATCGACGATGAGGGCAACGAACTCCACTTGCCTAAGTCAGAACAGATTCCCAACGACAACTACCGCAAGGGCGAAACCATACGTGCCATCATCAAGGAGGTGCAGAACGAGAACAACAATCCGCGTATCATCCTCTCACGCACCAGCCCTGTGTTCCTTGAGCGTCTGCTCGAAGCCGAAGTGCCCGAAATCAACGACGGTCTCATCACAATCCGTCGCGTGGCACGCATGCCAGGAGAACGTGCAAAGGTGGCTGTAGAAAGCTATGACGACCGCATCGACCCAGTAGGAGCCTGCGTAGGTGTGAAGGGTAGCCGCGTACACGGTATCGTACGCGAGTTGGGCAACGAGAATATCGATGTCATCAACTATTCCAGCAACACACAGCTCTTCATTACTCGTGCGCTGAGTCCCGCCAAGGTGACCAACCTCAACATCAATCCCGAAGAGCACAAAGCCGAAGTCTATCTGCAGCCTGAGGAAGTCAGCCTTGCCATCGGTAAAGGCGGTTTGAACATCAAACTGGCTTCCATGCTGACCGAATACACCATCGACGTATTCCGTGTATCCAACGGTTCAGACAGCGACGACGAGGACATCTACCTCGACGAGTTCTCTGACGAGATAGACCAGTGGATCATCGACGCCATCAAGGCCATCGGTCTGGAGACCGCTAAGGCCGTGCTCAACGCTCCACGCGAAATGCTGATCGAAAAGGCCGACCTCGAAGAAGAAACGGTTGACCACCTGCTCAACGTGCTCCGTGCGGAGTTTGAATAATAAGAATAAAACAGAATTGTAAAGCAATAAATTAAATGGGTGTCAGATTAAATAAAGTATTATCAGAACTGAATATAGGACTTCAAACGGCAGTTGATTTCCTGAAAAACAAGAAAGAACTTGGCGAAGTCAAAGAAGAAATGACGCCAAATACCAAAATCACCGATTCACAATACCAGGCTCTGGTGGGTGCATTCAGTGGTGACAAGGCTGTGAAGACACAGGCCGAAATGATATTTGCGAAGAAAGCCAAGGATAAAAAGGCAGAGAAGGCCGAGAAGAAAAGCAACAAGGCTGAAGACCTGTTGGAACAACGCCAACAGTTTAAACCCTTGGGCAAGATTGACCTCGACAGCGTAGGCAAAAAGAAGGCCGCCAATAGCGATACTGCACCTGTGGCTGCTGCCGTGAGCCAGACAGAGGCATCGCCTATTGTAGAAAAGAAAGAAGAACCAAAACCTGTCGCTGAGCAGAAAGCTCCTGAGGCTGCCCCTGCTGCTCCTGCAAACCACGAGCAGAAGGCTGTCAAGGCAGAAGAGGCTAAACCTAACGTCAAAGTGGAAGCCAAGCCAAAAACAGAGGCTAAGCCTCAGCAGGAAGCCAAGCCCAAGGCAGAAGCACCCGTTGCCAATACCGAAGAGGCCAAGCCTGCCACAGTAGAAAACAAGCCTGCGGATGCTGAAAAAGCTTCCGAAACCAAGGTATTCACCCTGAAGAGCGAAACAAAATACGCTCCAAAGGTCAACGTACTGGGTAAAATCGACCTCAGCACCCTCAACCAAAGCACTCGTCCGAAGAAGAAATCGAAGGAGGAGCGCCGTAAGGAACGCGAGGAAAAGAATGCACAGCATGGCAATGGTGGCGAGCGCAAGAAGCGTGAGCGCATCCGTAGCGGACGCGTTGACATAGAGGCTGCAGCCAACCAGAGCGGGCAGCAAGGCGGCAACAAAAAGAACAAAGGCGGACAACAGCGCCAAGGTGGCGGTGGACAACAGCAAGGCGGCAACCAAAACGGACAACAGGGCGGCGGCAAGAAAAACAAGAAGAACCGTCCAGTACAGAAGCCATTGGAAGTTGACGACGAGGCTGTAGCACGCCAGGTAAAGGAGACGCTCGCCCGTCTCACCTCAAAGAGTCAGAACAAGAAGGGTGCGAAGTATCGCCGCGAAAAGCGAGATGCCGTACAAGAGCGCCTCAATAGCGAGATGGCCGAACAGGCTGCAGAGAGTAAGGTACTGAAGCTGACCGAGTTTGTAACGGTTAGCGAACTTGCCACGATGATGAATGTCGGTGTCAACGAAGTAATCGGCACCTGCATGAGCATCGGTATCATGGTAAGTATCAACCAGCGCCTCGATGCAGAGACCATCAATATCGTGGCAGAGGAATTTGGTTTCACCACCGAATACGTAAGTGCTGAAGTGCAAAATGCCATCACCGAAGAAGCCGACGACGAGAACGACCTCGTCAGCCGTGCACCTATCGTCACCGTGATGGGTCACGTCGATCATGGTAAGACATCGCTGCTCGACTTCATCCGCAAGACCAACGTGATTGCCGGTGAGGCAGGAGGTATCACCCAGCACATCGGTGCCTACAATGTGAAACTGAAAGACGGTAGAAAAATTACGTTCCTTGACACTCCAGGTCACGAGGCGTTCACCGCCATGCGTGCCCGTGGTGCTCAGGTGACCGATATCGCCATCATCATTATCGCTGCAGACGACAGCGTCATGCCTACCACCAAGGAGGCCATCGCGCATGCTCAGGCTGCCAATGTGCCAATGGTATTTGCCATCAACAAGATTGATAAGCCCGGTGCAAACCCTGACAAAATTCGTGAAGACCTTGCCAATATGAACCTCCTCGTAGAGGAATGGGGCGGTAAATACCAGTGTCAGGAAATTTCTGCCAAGAAGGGAATCGGCGTTGATGCTCTCCTTGAAAAGGTATTGCTCGAAGCAGAAATGCTCGATCTCAAGGCTAATCCCAACAGAAAGGCTACGGGTAGCATTATCGAGTCGTCACTCGACAAGGGACGTGGCTACGTTTCTACCGTGCTGGTAAGCAACGGTACACTGAAACAAGGAGATGTGGTGATTGCAGGAACAGCTTTCGGACGCATCAAAGCCATGTTCAACGAACGTAACCAGCGCATTGAAAAGGCTGGACCTGCAGAGCCCGCTATTATTCTCGGATTGAATGGCGCACCTACTGCCGGTGACTCGTTCCATGTGATGGAGACAGAGCAGGAAGCACGAGAAATAGCCAACAAGCGTACACAGTTGCAGCGTGAGCAGTCGCTCCGTACCACTAAGACACTTGGACTCGACGATATCTCACACCGTATTGCCTTGGGTGAGTTCCACGAACTCAATATCATCGTCAAGGGTGATACCGACGGTTCTATCGAAGCACTCAGCGACTCGTTCCTCAAACTCTCTACTGAGAAGGTACAGGTCAACGTCATTTCAAAGGCTGTGGGTCAGATCAGCGAGAACGATGTCATGCTGGCTTCTGCATCAGATGCCATCATCATCGGCTTCCAGGTTCGTCCTTCTGCTGATGCACGCCGACTGGCAGAGCGCGAAGGCGTGGAGATCAACACCTACTCTATCATCTATGATGCACTCGATGAAGTGAAATCTACAATGGAGGGTATGCTCGACAAGGTGAAGAAGGAAATTCTTACTGGTGAGATCGAGGTAAAACAGGTGTTCAAGATTTCAAAGGTCGGTACTGTTGCCGGTGGTTTGGTGACCGAAGGAAAAGTACACAACAAGGACAAGGCTCGTGTCATCCGCGACGGTATTGTGGTTCACACCGCTGCCATCGATGCGCTGAAGCGCTATAAGGACGATGCCAAAGAGGTTGCCACTGGTTTGGAGTGCGGTATTTCACTCGTCAACTTCAACGATATCCAGGTGGGCGACATCATCGAGACCTTTACAGAAATCGAAGTGGAACAGAAGCTTTAACCCACCTCTATCCTATCCCTATAGCTACAAGGGCACAACCATGACGGTTGTGCCCTTGTTGTTGATACGCATATTCAAAGTTCATTCTAATCATGCCAACATACTACTACTGGTATTCTGTGCCTCATTGGAGTAGCCGGATAGTAGTGTGAGAGCGATTTCAATTTCAATAATTGTAGTTTTTAAAACCTGAACAATTCACTCGGTAATACACAATTCTCATGACAGAAAACTTGTTGAACGACAATAAATGACAACGCAGACCTGTTAATCGCATAGCGGAAAAACACTTGTCTATTTGAGCCGTTTTGTATAGTCAATAGCCTTGCCGTTTCAATCTACAGGTCATTCCGGTATGTATGAGAGATCTATTTGCTTGGGCAGATTGTCTTTCTTCACGAAAACGGTTCTTTTATACTTCCCATCCCACGTCATCGTAAACTTCAAGTCTTGATGTAGGGGCACTTGAAAATTGGTTGTGTATGGTGTGATATTTATGTTATAATTACGTGAAGAGTAATATTTGCCATAATTATATACAGGTTTTTCAAATTCACACTCTATGTCATAATACTCAGCACCTTCAGGCTTTGTGTTGGCAAACACTTTAACATATTGGGCTTCCCATAAAATATAATCGCTAACCACATGGTATCTATCTGTCCAGAAAGCATCAATGTCACGAAAATATGTTGCTCGCGTGAAATATTTCTTGTCATCTAAATCAGGGTATAAATAATAGTACTGTTCTAATCCATCATTATTTTCGTCAGTCTTACGAAATATGGTGAACTTATATATGCCGTTCTCGTCAGTCTTTGAAGTGGCTTTTTTACGATTGCAACTAACAATATAAGCACCTCTATAGAAGTAGAATACAACAGGTATATTCTTTACGGGTTGGTTGTTGTGGTCTATTATTCTGCCTGTAATAGTTAGTTGGTCTATTGCATCCGCAGGAGTATCGTCTTCTTCTATTGTACATCCACTGAGTAATCCAATAATACACAATATTAGAATAAGTTTATATGAATACTTCATATCGAAAATAGTTTTAAAAGGTTATAATAGCTATTGTTGGGTCATAAAACACTTGATAATTTCTGCAAATATCGTCTTTTTTTTTACAGCACAAGGTTTTTTTGTGTTAATTAAGGTTAATGGCATAGGAATTTCACTTCAGTGGCAGATATCCCCCCTCGTTTGACCGCAGAAAAGCCATGACGGTCTTCTTGTTTGCGGACTATTGTTGACTGTGTTGCGGACGTCGGTATAATATGTTGAGAAACAGGAGTTTCGCGCAAAAATGCAGTCGATGCGAATGCAAAGTAAATTGATTTGCTCAGTAAAACAAATTGATTTCCTTTGCAAAGTAAATTGATTTGCTCAGCAAAACAAATTGTTTTGCTGAGAAGAGCGACTTTCGTTTGAGACATGCAGCAGTTCTTTTGTGCACGAATATCATCATGACAGTAGGGCAAAATCATTGAAACTGCCGAGTAAATTCATTGAATTTGCTGACCAAATTCAATGAGATTGCTGACCAAATTCAATGAATTTGCAAAACAGCGCACTATCCTTTTGACTGTCATGCACTTGCAAGGACCTTGTTTTGCTGGTCGCGAAACAGCGATGGCGATACGCCATATTTGCGCTTAAAGGCGCTGCAGAAGTGGCTTTGGTGCTCGTAACCCAGATGATAGCCGATGGTGGAAAGGTGGTTGGTCGTTGATAGGAATGTGGGCTGTATTTGATGGGGATGTGCCCTGTAGTTGGTCAGTTGGTGGTCGAATGGTGGTCGAAGCGCGTCAGGACAAAGTCATCGACCACCAGTTAAGCCATTGTATCTCTGTCTGTTAAGCGGTATTGGTGGTCGAGTGGTCGATTTTTTCGACATCGCGTGTGCGCCTGCGTGCGCTCGTGTGCGCGTATGTATGCGAGGAATAATAAGGTCTTTATCTCTCTCCGATCCTATAGATTTCCGCGAACTATATCTCGTTGACATCCCGAACACGCAGGGAAGCAAGCGTCTGAATCGAATTTAAAACATTGCGCATAACAGCACTATGCCTTACGAAGGGCAGACGGACAATAACAACGCATCGCTTGACGTCTGCCCTTATACTTTATTTCTGCAATCCGAAGTCGGCCTGTTGCGCTTCTACCTCTTGCAACAGACGGTTGCGCTCATCTTCTGAAAGTTGGCGAGAAGCTGTTTTCGTGGTAGAAACAGCGGCATTTTCACCTGATGTAGGCTGAATATCGCCCGAAAGCATGGGCAAAGGTGCTGCCACACTCGTCAGTTCAAGGTCGGCAGCGGTAGGTGCGTGAGTGCCAGGGAATGCCACTTCGGCATGAACACGTATTTTTCCAGGAGTGCGAGTGGAACGTATCAGCAGAGGAGCACTACCCCATTCTACCACACGGGGATTGGCGCCAATGGATGCGTCGCCGATGACAGAGCCTTCACCCGATACGGTGAAACGGATTTGGTCTTTAGCAAGACGACGTACATGACCGAGATCGTCGGTCACTTCACATACCACAACGATAAAATCGCTGCCATCTGCCACCAGTTGACGTCCCAATGTATCTACACGAAGTCGCAGTTTGGTGCTTCGACGTGAAGGCATACGATCATCACGACAAACCACCTTACCATTGACAATACCTTCTGCCACCATGTGCACACGCTGCCAGTTTTTCTGCGTATAACTCCAGTTGCGTGCCTCAAAGAAGTTCCATGCGCCTTTGAATACCACGGGTTGTGAGGGAGCATGACCAACGGAATGAACCACAGGCAATGTCCAAGAATGAACTCCATCGTAGATAGAAAGTCGCACAGAGTCGCAATTGGAGAACACGGTGACGTCAGCATCAGAGAATTGCGTCATTTCATGGGCTATAAACACCTGAGGTTTCGGATCTGACACAAACGGTTGTAATGTGGCAGAAAACATCTGCATGGCAGTTTTCGGTTGGCGGAAAGCATCATAAATACCTCCCCAGTAGGGATCTGGATGATAACCGCGCTGATGGTCGAAGGGGTGCCATTGACAACCGCCGATAAACTGTCCGGTGGTATGAAACAGTTCGTCGGTGCTCTTGAAAAGGCTCATCGCCTGCATCAGCATAGGTCGTTCACCCCATGACCGCGAAGCCCTGTTGAGATTGTTGTGAGCATACCAGTCGTCAACGAGTTCGCCAAACTCTCTCGTAAAGATGCACTGACGGGGTTTGTCATCCTTGAAATCATCGCCTGGCCAACCATATACAACATCATAATGGTCTGCCACTCCTGCCGAATGAACATCGGCGGCAGCCACAGGACGACCTTCATAAGGATATTCCTCTCGTGTGATTTGCAAGGCATCGAGGGCAAATTTCTTGGGATAGCGCGTTTCGTTGAGGATGGGTTCCCACATCAGAACCGATGGATGGTTGCGGTCGCGACGGATAATCTGACGGGTATTGGCATGTACCTTCTCGTCCCACCCCGGTGTTTTATTCCAGTATTGCCATCCCGGTGTTGCCACAATGACAAAGAGACCGAGTTCGTCGCAAGCATCCATAAATGCAGGATCCTGTGGATAGTGGGCGGTGCGGATGATAGTGAAACCAGCATCACGCAGTCTGCGAGCATCGCGCCACTGCTGAGAGTTGGGCAGTGCGTTACCCACGTATGCAAAGTCTTGATGACGGTTGGCACCTACCAACTGGTGATAACGACTGCCATTGAGCCAGAATCCGTCTTTGCCACGAAATTCAAATGACCGGATGCCGATGCGGGTAGTACCGCCATCCATGGGCTGACGACCTTGACGCACATAGGTGTTGACATGATAAAGGGTTGGTGACTCTGGACTCCACAGTTTGGGACGAGCCACTTTGATGCGCTGGCAGACTGTGCGTGTCTCGCCAGGAGCCAGTCGCAACGAGGTAACGACACGTTTTCCTGTCTCCTGCAATACATTGGTCACGGTCAGCGTCACAGGCTGCTGACCAGTATTAGCCACTTCGGTATTAACACACACCACGGCTTTTTCGCTACTGATGTTCTCACAATGCACGAAAATACCGCCTCCAGCCACACGGTTTGCCTCGATGGCATCGGTGATATGCACCATACCTTTGGCTATCAGCCATACATCACGGTAGATGCCACCATGATAGGCAAAATCGAGCGTCATCTGTGGTTTACCTGGAGGAAAACTCTTATCGTCACTATTATCAGCCATAACAGCTACCAAAACATCATCACCGGCAGTCAGACCGAGCTTCGTCAGCGATATGGTAATAGGCAGATAGCCGCCTTCATGACGTTTCACTTCACGACCGTTGACATAAACCACCTGTTTGCCCATGATGGCTTCGAAATGGAGGCTGACGTCTTTACCAGCAGTTTGGGTTGGCATCACGAAGCGTTTACGATACCATGCCACACCCTGATAGTTACGGCAGCCACTGGCTTCGGCGGGCATCAACTGTACGGTATGGGGTGTGGAAACCACTTCCCAAGCGTGATCATCATAGTCAGTGCGGTTGGCTTCAGGCACATCGCCCAGATGGAAACGCCATCCGTTGTTGAAATTCCACACGGTTCTGCCACTGCCTTCGAGAGGGAACAATCCTGCAACGGATGGTACATCGGCTGCATGGAGTCCCATGACAAGCGTCACCATGAGTAATAAGGTATAAAGTCTGTTCATTGTTTGTTACTTGTTTCTATGTTCTGCCCCTATCGGCCATCTGCACGAAAAAGGGGAATATGTTCGATTTTATCTTTGTTCTTACGTCTGTCGTCATGCTACATCCTGCTTCGGCGGAATGTATGGATGACCACACACCATCTGAGGCAAAGGTCAGAAATCAGTACGGAATGATGACACAGGCAAACCATCGTGCATTAAATCACCCACTGCCCAGTCGGACCATGCATAGCGTACTGCCACAGGATGGGCAACGCTGTCGGACTTCACATAAACGCGATTACGGGCTATCCACACATGGTTAGCAGGACGGAACACACTGTCGCGACCTGCCACTTCAAAGAGTTTTGAGGTGGTGCCATGTTCGAAATAAACCCATTCCTTACTCCGGTCAAACTGTACCACGGCAGTATCTCCCTGAAATTCCACTTTGCTATAAGTAGCGAAATCGGGCAACCCCTTCACGCCGTAAGTGTTTGTAAGGGCAAGCAGAGCCAGTCGTTCGCCGGCTTGTCGTTTCATGCGTGGATGAATGCCATATTCCAAACCGGCATCCATCAACACCGCCATACGGGCATGGGGTATGCGCTGCTCAGCCAAGAGTTGTTGTTCGCGCAAGAGTTGGCTACCGCTCCAATTGATGAGACTATAATCGTAGGGGGCTATCTGACAATAGTAGAATGGAAAATCGCCTTGCTTCCAGTCGGCACGCCATCCTCGTACCATGGTTTCCAACAGTGAGGCATAGTAGTCGTAACGGGGCACATTATCCTCACCTTGATACCAAATAGCACCACGCATGGCATAACCGATAAGGGGACGAAGCTGTCCATTATATAAAGCGGTGGGGCAACGCTGCTTCAACCGATTCACATCCTTCTCATCACGAGGGAGTGTCACCTTTGGAAATGCCTTCAACCAGTCGGCTGCCATCCATGCTTCACAAGCAGAACCACCCCAGGCGGTGACGATGAGTCCAACGGGAACATCAAGTTGCTGACGCAGCGCACGTCCGAAATAATAGGCGGTGGCAGAGAAATTGCGCACGCTCTCACTGTTGGCCTCGCTCCATTCGCCTTCTACATCGGTTTGTGGAGTGATTGCAGCATGGCGTTTGACGGTGAAAAGGCGCATTTTTGCATCTTTACAGCGCAAGAGTTCTTCGGTTGTTCCCTCTACAGGCTGCATCTTGAAACCTTTCATGGGCATCTCCATATTCGACTGTCCGCTACAAATCCATACCTCGCCAACGAGCACATTGCTAAGCATGGCCTTTTCACCGTCGTCGATAGAGATGGTGAAAGGGCCTCCTGCTGTGGGAGTTGTGATGGTGATAGAGAAACTGCCGTCGGCATTAACACGGCTTTTCCATTTACCATGAGTCCATGAAGCAGTAACGACCAAAGGGGCACCAGGTGTCGCTGTGCCCCAAAGCCGACATTCAGTTTGCTGCTGAAGCACCATGCCATCGGCAAAAAAGCGAGGCATCACGACCTTGGCTTGCACCAAGGTGCAGAGACACAAAAGCGGAAGGGATAGTAGAAGTCTTTTCATTATTGTTGTTTTGTTGCTTTAGTAATACGGATAATGGGTTGGGCAAGGAGACCTGCAGGCAATAGGCTGTCGCCCTTGGTGCGGTATCGGGCATTGGTCCAAATGCCATCAAACGGGGCTTTGCCTGCATCTGCACCACGCAAAGCATTATGCCAAGTGTTGGTAACGGCGATGCGCAACGTATTGTTGCCACGATGCACAGCATTGGTAATATCTACCTCGTAAGGGGATGTCCATACAATGCCACAGTCGGTTTCGTTGACCCAAATCTGCGCCACATCTCTAACATCAGGCAACGAGAGATAATAGCGTTGTCCCTTTTTTACCTTGATTTTGAAGTTTGTGGTATAAGTAGCACGACCACTATAATAGCGGATACTATCGTTGGATGACGTTGTCCAATCAGCAAGAGGTTGCTGCTGGAGACTGACACCATTGTTGTGGAAGTGGATATCCCATGGTGCTGTGGTGAGCACATGGTGTTGAAGCGTTGTTTCGGGCGCATTTCCTTGTGACTCATCTGTAAATATAACAAATGCCGAACCATAGGCTGACAAGGTTAACATCAGTTCGGTTCTTCCGTTGGAATGGCGGAAAACTGGTTGTTCCTGCTTCCCATCGATAGGATAATAGATATGAGGAACACCTTTAGTGGTGCGCAGCGATATGGTCATGGTGCGTGCGCTGTCCAGCTGATTGGCAAGGAAATATATCTCTGTATTGCCATCACGACGATGGTTGAATGCCACTCCTTCGGGCAATAAGGCATCAGGGCCGATGACATCGAGAGTGTCTTGGCAATAAGGTGTGCGGATGATGCGCACGCCTTGACTTTCGAGTTCAGCAATGCGACGCTTGGAGGCATCGGAAACGAATGAGCCTTGTGGCACGACGAGCGCCTTATAATCAAACCTTCCATTCTGCAATCCGTCAGGATTCATCGAGTCGTAGCAGTAGCCATGAAGGGCATTGACCCAATTCTTGAGGTCTATGATACCTGCAGAATGGCGCACTCCAACGGGACTTTCTTCCATGGGTTGCCCCTCATTGGCAAGGCGCCGTGCCTCATCAGCTATGCGGTCGGTACCAAAAAGACCGGGCAACATGGGCACAAGGCGGTCGGGAGTAAGTGATCGAGACGGCATTTCGTCACCAGTAAACACGGCAATATCTACTACGGGAACACCACGTTGAAGCCATTCTTGGCATCGGGTGATGTAATCGACCATACCCTTGGCCTCACGAAACCAAGTTTGGTCACGTTGGAAGAAAAGTCCGATTCCATCGAGAGTCATACCGGGGCGGCGGTCCATCCATGGGTTGTGGGTGTTGACATGAAAGAACAGTCTATTCATGCCCAATGCCAAATTGCGATCAAGCAATGGTTTGATCATGGCTGGAGTTTCATTCCAAACACCACGAATCTCGGTAAATCCCTCTGCCTGAACGATGGTTTTGCCATAAACATGCACTCCACTGATGGCATCAAGCATATCGTTGGGTTTGTCGTGTGTGGGAGAATTGAGCCAAAACTCACCCATCGGAAAATCCACATAGCGGTAGTGGGTCAGTCCATCACTAATCATGGTGGGGGCAACACTCTCTGAGGAGAGACTCACCCCATATTGACGGGCCTTACGGGCTGCTGTGGCAAAGAACACATCGTTGATGAGATGGTCAATGGTGGTACGGATGTCACGCAACACGCGATCATCTCCTGGCATCGGAATGCCTGCATAAACGGGAAGAAAAGGTAAAAGGTCGTAACCACAACGCCGCTGAAACTCATCAGTAAACGACGCTGACCAGTTTTGCGACCCACATTCCCAAGAGTCAATATGCATATAGCGCACTACGTTGGAATGGGGCCTTTTCATAAACTGTCCAAACCAACTATCAATTTGTTTCTCTACTGTTTTCTGTGTGAATTTATCACACTCCAGTCCCTTACCTCCACCTGCAGTGGCATTGGTGTGACCTGTAGCGGTATGGCCAAAACGAACAATACGCCATATTCCATTGCCCAACGGATGTCTGGGGCTACCATCCTTGTCGAGCATCACCACTTCTGGAAAATCTGTCGAAGGACTGTTGTTGGTGGCTATGCGCCACACACTACCATTCTTGGCTTCATACTGATCGATGACAGCATCGGCTCCCAAACGGATATCACGTATTTTCAACGTAGGTGCCCATTTAGCAGCATCGAGATCTTCACTACCAGGTTCGGTGCCTACAGGCGTCCAATAACAACGAAAATATCGGGCTGTGGTGGCAGGAAGACTATAGGTATAGTTCTGATCGGTATTCTGCCATCCTTGTCGGGGAGGTGTCAATTGACGTACCAACTGATAGGTTACACCATCCGTACTGGCTTCAATACGCAATCGCTGCGCCTGCACATTGTTGCCACTGGGCACGATATGGATACTTCGTACTTGTTGCGGAGCATCGAAAGAAAACTCGATAAAACCGGGTGTTTTCGCACGAAATACTCCCTTTTCATCGCGTTTGATCGTTCCGCCTTCATGGGGTTTGGGCAATGGTGATACCACACGAACGGCAAAAGCGGCAATATCACGATAGAAACCCAAATGGCCGGGATGAGCTTGGGGCAAGGCAAATGTGGAATGACGTCGGTCGATATGTGCGATGGTGTCGGTCCATACCACCTGTTGCATCGATTCTTCAGGACTAATCCAAGGACCGCCTGCCAAGGCAAAGCCATCGCAGATATGCACACCCATCTGCATCTGTAGTGAGTCACTCTGCTCCATGGCATAGTCAACCATCTGCCAAAAGGTGGGTGTGAGTTGCTGGGCAGTGCCTTGATAGTCGGGCCGTTCACCCACACCACGTATGGGCATGAGGTAACAGCCTTCCAATCCCACATCTTTCATGGCTTGAAGATCTGCCTTGATGGCTTGTTTGCTTACTGCACCGTACATCCAATACCAGAATGTCCAGGGGCGCGACGAGGCATGTGCTTGCATGCCAAGTGTCAAAAGGGCAATGCTGATGAGATATTTCTTCATTCGAACGAGAGTATTGCGGTGATGGAATCTGAACCTTCTGCCCAATAGGGTTGTGCAGAAGGACCATTGAGATCGGTGGTATTAACCTTGTTGCGCACAGCAGGAATGGCTCTCAAGAGCGAAACACCAGTTTCTGGCAAGGTATAGAGCAAGTGGTCACGGCCATCACGTGGCTGGTAAATACCTACATAGGCATTAGGCTGACGGATGCCGATAACGCCCTCTTTTGTTTCAAGTTGCATCCAGTTGACGGTAGAGAAATAACCTTTAAACTCAGGATATTCGAAGGTTTCACCAGGAATGGGATCATTATAGGCAGTGGTCCAATAGCCATATTGTGGGCCATCGAGGCGATTTTGCCATACACGATAAGGGCCATTGCCCACCCAGCGTTTGCCTTTCACCTGCTGTTCTGGATAATCGAAAGTAATACCCAACAGATCTACCACACCATTGAAATACCAATGGGCGGTCAGTCTCACACTACCATCGGCCATAAAGGTCCATTCCACTTGACTTAGAGATCCATGTCTGTAGGTAGCAACGAGTGTGGAATCATTCCATGAAAAACCATCGAAAGTACCTTGATCAGCATAAGTGATATAGTCGGTTTTCTTCTTAAATGCCTCTTTATCATCATGGTTATAGAAGCCATCATCGGAACGGTCGCTACGTTTGGCTGCTACGAAACGGGGACCATTAGCAAAGGAAATGATACGATTTGCCACAGTAACAGACTGAAGACAACCGTTTTTCTTCGAGAACGTATAGTGGCGACCACCCACGGCAACAGTGGTTGTAGTGTCGGTCTCATGCGGTTGGAGCTGTTGAGCTACGACAGGTTTATCAGCAATGAACTCCTCTGCGAAGCGCCAGGTATAGATTTCCTCACCTTGCGGATTGCATACTGTCACGAGGAGTGTGCCTTCTGGCTGTTGGGGTAAAGTAATATATCCCTCGCCATGAGGATTGATATCGGGTGAAGGCAATGAGCCTTGTGCCAATACCTTAGTGGCTGATTCCCCGTAGCGAGGCATTGCCACATACTGATAGGTAAAACGGCAATCCTTCAGCGAAGTAAAATCATAATGGTTTGCCACTTTCAATCGGTTGCCCTCCCTACTGATTTGTACGGGACACCATATTTCGCGGATAGTATAATAAGAGCCTTCTTTCTCCATATGGGGACCTACAATGCCATCGGAGGCAAAGTTACCCATACAATCGACAAGCCCATTCATATCGGTACGCACCACACCTTGATCCATCAAATCCCATAGAAAACCGCCAGCACAACGTGGATTGGACATCATGAGGTGCCAGTAGTCTTTCAGTCCAGCTCCATGTCCGCCATCATAGAGGCCATGAAGAAATTCGGTAGGCATGAAGATTTCTTTCTGTCTCATGTATTCTGCCGTTTCACCCCACGAACGGTAATGTTTGGTTTCAAAGCCATTGCGATTGGCCCAAGGATAGAGCACCACACGCTGTTGAAGGTCAAAACGATGGAAAACAGGTTCGAGGTCGTAGTTAAACCCGCCTTCATTGCCATTACTCCAAAAGATGATAGAAGGATGATTGCAGTCACGAGTGACCATTTCTTCCGCTAGTTGCGACCCAACAATAGTGCCGTGTGCCCAATGCCAACCAGGAAGTTCACACTCTACATAGAGTCCGAGCGAGTCACAAGCATCAAGAAATTCAGGGTCTGCAGGATAATGAGACAAACGTACTGCATTCATATTCATTGACTTGATAAGCTTGACGTCTTCTATATTTTTGGCTTTTGACAGGGTGCGACCGGTTTCTGGACGGAAAGAATGACGGTTGACGCCCTTGAATATAACTTTCTTGCCATTGATAAACACGCCATCTTCGGCATCGCCATTATAAGTATGGCGGTATTCAATGGTGCGGAAACCAAACTTCTGACGTTCGACATGAAGCAAACGGCCACCACTATCACGCAAAGAGAATACTGCTGTATAGCGATAGGGTTGTTCGGCATTCCACAAGCGGGGATGGCTGACCATGAAATCTATCAGGGTATGGTCACTACCAACAGCAAATCTGTTACTATGGGCAATGGTTTTACCACCCTCATCAACAATTTCCACTCCTACTGTAGAACCGGGAACAGCACGGTTCAGATTGACTTCTGCTCGTATACGACCATCAGCTTTCGCATCTATGGCTATTCGCTGGATGTTGAGAGCTGGTTTCGCCACGATGAAGACAGGGCGCCAAATACCGCCGAAATTCCAATAATCGGCACGACGTTCAGCAAGATTCACTTGTGGATCAGCACTCTCCTTTGACACTTCCACCTCAAGGCGATTAGCCTTTTTGCCGAAGAAAACACGGTCAGAAACATCAAACTGAAAACGGGTAAAACCACCTTGATGCAGTCCAGAACCAGCTTTACGCCCATTGATGGTCACTCGCGCATCGGTAAAGACAGCTTCAAAGGTAAGCAGAATCTGTCTGCCCCGCCATGCTTCAGGCAATTGGAAGGTAGTACGATAATGTCCTTTCTCATCAGCAATGCCTTCGGGAGTTGCCTTGCCATAAAAGCGCATACCATATTGGTAAGTACCAAAACCTTGCAGTTCCCAGCACGACGGCACTCCAATCTTAGTCCATTGTCCGCTGTTGCGACCATCAGTACACCGGAAATCCCACTGCACCATATCGTCAGCACCGTGCCCGGAGAGATACTGTCGTTCGGTTTCTACCGACGGTTGAGCCTGAGTTGCAAGGATAACCATGCTAGCCAGAGCAGAAAAAATCAGTCGTTTCATGTCGTTATTTATTTTATAATAAGGACGCACGAGTACACGTTATGTCATCATCTATACACAGCATACTTGGACTATCCTAAGGGCATAGGACAAGATAGAATAGTAGTAAGAGGCAAATAAAAAAAGCACATGTCAGAACTGCATGACAAATACGCTATCGAGACTTCTTTCCCAAAGAGAGAAAAATTCGCTCTTTCAATCTAGCAGTTTCCTCACTGCTGAGGAGTGAACAATCATCAAGATGCATCAAAATATCGCATGCGGTGAGAAATGCATGATGGGCACGATAGGGCGCAGTAATATAGGTTTCCCATCGGGAAACCATCGATGTGTCGCGGTCGAGTACGTAGCGGATGAAATCATCATCACACAAAAACTCATCAACCTGGGTATAATAGTGCTTTTTCACGTGCCTCGTCTTTTTCTAATGACGTATAGGCACATCTGTTGTCATCACTGAATAGTCTGTAAGACACCTGCTGATTCGCGCAATTTCAACATACCACGGTGCATCAAGTTACGTACTGAATGGTAGTTCATCTGCATACGCTCACACACCTCAGGATATTTACGACCTTCCAAATAGTAAAGGGTGATGGCTTCACGCTGTCGCGGTGTGAGACATTGCATCAATGCTGCCACTTGTTGAAATTGCATCTGTTCGTCTTCGATCAATAAGTATCCTTGTTCCACATCGCAGTCAGCTGCTCGTCCTGCATAACACTCTACTTCATTGTCGCTGCAAAATGACTGATGACGAAAGGCGTCAAGGAGACGGTTCTTCATAGAGATGACCAGATAAGAGGCAAAATTCTTAATAACTGTCTGCTCGCTTCGTTTACTATATACCTTAAGGAAAACTTCCTGAATGCAATCTTTCAGCAACTCTTCATTATGTGTCATGCGCAATCCATAAGTATATAAAGGTTGTACATACATTTCGTACAACTCGGCAAAGGCTGCATCGCTGCCCTTGCTGAATTCGGTGAGGAGCGTCTGAGTACGCGCTCTTTGCGTTTCTGTAGTCATCGTTGTTAGGTAGTATATGTGTGTAGTAGTTTGTTTGTTTTCTGATGACAAAGTTAAGAAGAATTGATTTATATCAACCGAAAAAACAAATAAGAAAATGGGAAAAATCGTGAAATACCGATTTTTCCCATTATTTAAGTCATTTTTTACGAATCCAGTATAAACCTCGCTCGGTAAACTCTATTTGCCGTCGCACCATTCCTTTCTCGGTGATATCGCCAGTTTTCGCATCTATCTGCATATATTTATAGGTAGAAGAACTGGCAAGCGGCAGACTCAATGGTGTACTGGTTGTCTTATATACCACATAGCCACAATCACCTTGCAACAGGTAGTTGTCGTCAATTTTCTGCGGTTTCATCGAGGTTATGTCACGCAAAAACATCTTATCATTCACCGGAACATTAGCACATGAACCACCTGCCATCAAAGCTGCCCAGCCCATTTCAAGATACTTTTGGGCGGAATAGATGACTGCTTTATCAGGATAGCTGGTGCGATATTCCGCTACGGCACGATACACGTCATCAAAACGCACACTACCACCACGGATTTTACGCATATACTGGCGTGGTGCCATATTCATACCACCCGGCGGTGCATATTGTCCTTTTTGATGGTTGTACCATTGTTCGATGTCGATGATATCGACAATTTTTGAGCGTATAGGATCGTTCAGAATACTATCCTGCACATCCTTTGTGACAGCCAGTGCCACCAAAGTGCGACCATTTTCTGTTTCCCATTCAGCAACCACATCGAGCCAGAAGCGCACAAATGGCAGGGGACCGGTAAATTCCTCACCAATGGAATGTACCACATTAGACTGTCCTTTGAAAGCATCAAGCATCTGACGGATATATTGCCGATGAAGCGGACGGAGGCTTTCGTTGGTAGTATCGTAGAAAAGTTGAGCGGTGAAGATACGCTTGTCACCTGTAAAATTGACGGGTTCCAAGAATGGTGTATGGTTCACATTATTGGCAGTACGCCATGGACAATCAACCCAATGGGCACCAGCCTCCAAGATATTGTGCTGAAAATAGTGTTGGTTTTTGAGTAGGATACCTATGTCTTGCGATTTTTCAGCAAACTGACGAAGACGATAGAAATACCACAGATTAGGTTTGGTCAAATCGTAGAGCGACAATCCATCCCATGCTGTACCTTGTCCGCTACGGGCAAAAGGCTGTTCAAAGAACGGTGCCCATACGTCACCATTCTTACGACGGATGCGTTCATGGTCATCGCGTCGGCGGTCAGTCCATAGACCATAGTTTTGGCTGAATATTACTGTGTGCGATTTTTTCATGGTTTCTACCACACTATCCACACGGTCGGTGAGACCAGTACCTTCTTCGCCAGGTACGAAACGAGTGAGTGCAGCTTTGGCTTTAGGCAGGAAACTACTTATCGTGCGACCAGACCACCAAGGCGTTTGATGCTTCTGCCCAACCAATACAGCACCATTTTTGGTAATCCAACCATTGGTTAGGGCATAGACTGACGGATTCTGTACCGATGGTTTCGGAGATTTACAGACCAAAGGTTTAATCGGTGTAATGTCTGCTTCAAAATGTGCGGAATCAATCCAAGCCTCCATCGTAGTACGTGGCAACAGGGCTTCTGCCGACATTTTCATCGCCACTTCCATAGTAGGCGAACTGCTTGCAATAGTATTTCGCTCCAACACACGGCATCGTTTATCTATCTCATCCCGATCGGTAGTTAGGCGTTTCAATAATTGGTCACGATACGCACTGTAGGGTTTGACATGTTCGTTCATCTTGGAATACTCACCATTGCCTACTATCTGTCCCCAACAACCAATTGAATAATTGCGATTCAGCGTATCAGGTGAATAGCAGAACAAACCTGCAGCCGTACACTGCCAAAGCGTGCTATTGGCGGTATTCCAGCCTGCACCAAACTTCTCCAACTCCAGATTACGGAACAAAAGATCGTTGCCATCAATGTTGACAAGGTCAAACAACAGACCTGGCGCCATGGAAGAGATACTGCCACTGGGACCATACGATTGCCAACTGTCACACTGTACAAAGGCATTGGGACCTGGAGCAGTATGTCCGGCAGCATAGTCGTTGATGCCATATTCGGAATAACAACGCTGAAAGAGTGTTTTTTCGCCCAATACTAAATAGGTGCGACGACGTAAACCACCAATCTCTGACACAGGAGCCAATGACTTGCAGTCTTCAACAGTGACCTGAGAAGCGCTGCGACCTACGACAACCGAAGAACCTGCAAAATGTCGGAAGGTGACCATACGTACCCAGCAATTCTCAGCATCAGTAATTGATACGCCATCCCAACAGTGGTTTTCATCTTTCGGCAAGGTGCGGTCGTAATCAGATTCAAGTGTAAGATTCTCTACGCCGCAACGTTCAAGGAGCCCTGGTTGGGTATAGGCAACAGCCTTAGCCCCGCCCCACCGTTGTTCTATCGAGAGGGTTACGGGAGCGTCGAGCGCCAGTGTATTGCCCTTATACGACATGATACGGCGATTCCAACGCAGATCAATATCCCCAGGATGCCATGCCCAATACCCCATCCGCTGGCCTCCGCCAAACGATTCGCAACCGAGTGAGCGAATCCAATCTGCAGTAGAAGGCCGCCATACAAGGAGTCGGGTGCCAGTAGTCCATGTTTTGGGTAATGACTTAACACCTATGGATATAGCGCCAGCAGGCGTATTTTCCACATCAACAGTATCTCCATAGATGCGCTGGGGCTGTCCTTCGATATAGAGTAGCGCTCCCCTGTCGTATCCTGTCTTGCGCAGAATGGTGCGGTCGCGACCACTTCCACGAAGCACCACGCCACTGGTTCCTATGCGTAATGGAGTGGCAAGGTTAAAGACACCGTCTCCCAACAATACCGCACCACGGACACCCAATCGAGCATCGGGTTTCTGCCGACTTACCATGTCAATGGCCTGTTGAATCAACGGAGCATCATCACCACCTGTAGGTTGCACATAGACCTTCACGGCAGCATCAGGAATCGGCTGTTCCGAACGTTCATACCCACAATACGAGTAATCCATCGGCAACACTTGGGCTGCCGATGGAATTACCATAAGTAGGAAAAGGAGTTGTAAGAATCCCTTTTTCATCATTTTTCTGTTTTCTTTTGTTGTTCTATGCGTTTGTACCATGCCTCACGTTCAGCTTTCAGATTATATCCTCTTGCTGTGAGCCAATTGTTAATGCGCCCTTTGTATTTGCCAAACCAACCATGCTTCTTATTAGAATTTTCGGCATCCATGGCAAATTCGCGTGCCTCTTTCAACCATGCCAGAATCTGTGTTTTCTCTTCATCCTTGAGTGATGGTATCATTTCAAGGTGTGCCTGATATGTTTTGGGCACCACGCCATAGGTCATTCCATCTTTCACCGCCTCTACCTGACTATCGTTAAGATAGAGCGAAAGAGCTGCTGTAAACTCGAAATGATGCTTGTAGAGTTCTGCATCTCGACTGCGTTCTGCACATTCTATAATATGCTGACGCTGCTTGGAATCAGCCACCGAGTCTTTGGCAAAGCGTTTTTGCTGTGCACAAGTCTCGTGGATATCGTTGAGCAGGAAGTAACGGTTAGCTATGATATGGCATACATTCTCAGCCTGTTGGGCATCGGCGAGCTTAAGACCATTCACTATTTTCTGCGATCGTGCCTTGATAGTCTCCACATATTGCGCATCGCGGCCTTCGCTCTTCAGCGCCACTTGAGCTATTGCCGAAATAGCAGAGAAGAACAGAAAGCATACGATAGTTGCACATTTTATCATGGTTTTCATCATTGTCAATACCTTGTATTACATCAGTTTACCCTTGGCAGCAAGTGTATCGTAGTTGTTATTGAGATTACGCCAATCCACTTTGCTCTTGGGATCGATGCCATTGATGTACTTTTCTATATTGGTGTATCCATCGCCATTGCAGTCACCGTTAGCGTCAGAAGGATCGTTAGGATTCAATCCGTTGGCAATTTCCCACTCATCAGGCATACCGTCGCCATCGGTATCTACCCATGGTGTCCAAGCCTTATATTCAGGATAGCCACCCATCTGACGGGGATCAGTAATGACACCTTGTTTGTAACTGTCCTGCTGAAGACGACGATGTTTGAAGAATCCCTGTTCGTTTTTCGACTTATCGTGTAGTCCCCACATGTCGCCATAGGGATTGTCTTTTACTTTCTTCTCATACTTCTCCACGAAGTATGCCTGTCCGGTACGCACCTCATCACAGATACGCTGATCGACGATATCACGTGAGGGAATAGTAGCTCCAGCATTTGACAATACCCAGTCGAAGGCTTTCTCTGCACCCATGATGTTGACAAATGGCATTTCGAAAGGTTCGTTGCTACGCATCAGAGCGAGTTCTGTAGCATCAATATCACCATCCTTGTCGGCAGTCTGTATGCCACCATTCCAGTTGTTGCGCGTCACTTCATCATATCCTTCCATGATATTGCCAGTAGCATACACACGTCCAAACTGCTTAAAGGGGAAGAGATTGACGCTACGGCTCTCCGATTTTACAATGCGGTGGCCCACTGGTGAGTTTTTCGGAGTGAGAGGACCTGGTTTATAATAGTTGTTGATGAAGTTGGACATGGTAGTAAACTCACCTCCATCAGCAGTACGGTGTACCCAGTTATAAACCACGTTGTTGACGAAGTTGAACACACCGCCCCATCCTATACTTGGGTTACGTCCAGTATTATCTGCCCAAAGGTTGCGCATAAATGTGGCATTTTCGCCACCGATGGTAGAACCAAAAGCATGGTTCCATGTATCAAGTGCTTTAGCAGAGATGGTGTTCTGAATGGTAACATTAACTGTAGGCACCTTTCGTTTGGGTTTTCCATCCTTCATGTCAAACATGTGGCGATAGAATGAAATATTCTCATCCAGTCCCCATTCACATGAACAGTGGTCGATCATAATATTGCCCACAGGGTTTCCACCGAAGGAATCCTCGCGATGCCATACCAGAGTTTCACCTCTACGGAAGCGCATGTGGCGCACGATAACATCGTGGGTATCCACCTGAAACGACTCGCCAGCAATAATGACACCTTCACCAGGAGCAGTCTGTCCGGCAATAGTGATATATGGCGCACGTACAAAGATGGGGGATTTCAGACGGATGATGCCCGATACGTTGAATACAACGATGCGTGCACCGCCCTGTTCACATGCCCAACGGAACGATCCGGGACCATCGTCATTGAGATTGGTGACAGTCAATACCTTTCCGCCACGGCCACCAAAGGTGTACATACCGCCTCCCTCAGCTCCGGGGAAAGCGGGGATTTTTGCCTGACGAAGGTCGTATGGACGCGAAGCCCAAGGCACATAGGGTTTTCCTTCCTGTGCCTCTTTCACCACGATGGGGAATGCTACTGCCCAAGCTGAGTCGCTATGGGCTTGCCACTTATTCTCCAAAGAGTCAATCAGTTTTTTTGCTTCCTGTGTGATCTGTGGATACTGGGCTTTGGCTGTTGCAGGAAACAGCAGAGTGGCTGCCATTGCAGCCATCAAAACAGAGTGTTTCATTGTTTCTTATGTAGATTTTATTGTAGTTGGCTGTGGTATTCGACTATAATAATGACGAAAGGTTTAAAGAAATGTACCTATTTATCACAGGATTTTTTTCTGAGGAGATGGGCGGGGGCTGATGGGCTGAGGTTTCTATAGGGAATAGGTTTTCTAGAAAACTTAGCCCGCTCCTCAAAAAAAGGAATCCCTTGCACCGATGATGCAAGGGATTCCTTTTGATATGTTTGTTTCAGATTATTCAGCAGTCAGCGGGTCAAACGTACCCATCGCACCACCGTTATTAGCGTCTTCCCATCCAATGGTTTGGGGCAAACCGATATTCTTTTCTGAGATAGCCGACGAGAAGCCAAGGAAGTAGTACTTCGCACGGAAGTTGGTATAGAGATCCACCTTTGTCGACTCACCATTGGTCTCACGGGCGTCGCCCTTCTTCAGTTTGCGCACGAGGTTGTCGCCATACCATGACTTCAGCGTCTCCAACTGGTCGGTCAGGTCGTTGCGCAAGTCAACGCCAGCAGGACGCGTCACGCCAGCCTTCACCAGAGGATCCGAGTCATAGGTGGTTTTGCCGACGCCATACTTATCAGCAGTACGGAACTCCATGTTCTCACGACGCTGACCGTTGAAAGGCTTGAAGCCGAGCCATGTGCAGGTATTGCCACCCCATCCTTTCAGCACCTTGGCACCGATAGAGGCGAAGTTTGCACCACCATCGAAGAGCAACCAGCGACGCATGTCGTCGAAGCGCTTACCCTCATAGGCAAACTCCACCTGGCGCTCATAGAGGATTTCGCTCATGCAAGTGGCCTGATCGCCTGGCAGATCATAGGCGGGAACGCCAGCACGCTGACGCACCTGATTGACATAGCCCACAGCATCGTTCAACTGACCGGCACCGCAAGCCACCTCAGCGAGGTTGAGCAGCACCTCAGCATAGCGCAGTTCGATGAGCTGTGCTGCTGAATGGAAGGGCGCGCCATTGCCAGACTGTGTAGGATTGTAGGTGTAGAGAGCAGAAGGATTGACATCGAGGTCATCACTCTTTTTGCGCACGTAGATGCCCTGACGGCTAGCGAGCAAGTTGTCGGCACCATAAGAGTTGCCACTTTCAGCATTGCCCTGGTCGTCGAGCGTGGTGTACCACACATAGTTCCAAAGCACATAGTTCTTGCCATCCGATGGGTTGTTGGCATTGGCAGACGAAGCATCGCCATTATAGGCCCAGCGGAAACCAGGCATAGCGAAGGTGCGATAGAAACGTGGGTCGCGGTCCATGAATGGATAGTTGGCATCGTAAGTATACTTGGAAGTAGGCAGTTTGGTATAGGTTTCCATGCCCTCAGGAATCTTACCATCAGCCATGGGGAACATATCTACGAGCATAGCCGAAGCATTCTTGCCCGAGCCACAAGTATTCTTAGGACGGATGCCGTTCTCCCAATTGTTATTCTTCTGGTTGTCGGCACCTGTGCCCTTGATGTTGTTGTGGAGTGTCACAAAGACAGCCTCAGGGTTTTGTCCTACCTGAGTGAACTGAGCGGCGAAGTCGCTACCATTCACGTTGTTGGCGGTTTGATAGAGGCCATAGCCACAAGCATTGATCTTGGCGAGGTCGGCCTTCATCTCGGTGTAGGCATTGGTCCAACGGCTTTCATCGTTGTCGCGGTTGAAGAGTGGACTTGCCCAAAGCAGCAGCACGCGGCCTTTCAGGGCTAGAGCCGTACCCGTGGTGACGCGTCCCCAGTTGTCTGAGTCCCATCCGCCATTGGTAGTCTTAGCCTCAAGCAGTTCAGCCGACTGCTTCAAGTCTTCAAGGATGAAGTTGATGCTGGCCTCAGCCGAAGAACGATTGGTGAACGAAGTCTCCACGGGATCGAGTGGTTCGGTCACGAGGGGCACGCCACCATACCATTTCACGAGGTTGTAGTAGCACCAGGCACGGAGGAAGTAAGCCTGTCCGAGCATGATATTCTTATTATCCTCGCTGAGTGTGCACTCTTTGATGTTTTTGATAAAGTCGTTGATATTGCGAATACGACCATAGCAGAGTTCCTGGATATTGCCGTCCGAACCCTTGAAATAGTCGGGTACGCTGGTACCCGTAGTTGTCGACGATAGTTCGTTTTGCGGGTCAACGAATGCGCCGAAGCCGCTATATTCCTCTGTAGATTTGGCAGCGTCGTCGGCATTGCCGCATGAGGGGTACTTCCAAGAGATGTTGCTCACCTGTGGCAACGACCAAGCATAGAGGTCATTGAGGCGGCCGTTGGCACCCTCGATATAGTTATATACGTCCTTGTTGACATTGTCGTAGTTCTTCTTTTCCTCAAGGAACGAGTCGCTACAAGCCGAGAAAGCAGCCACTGTCAACAGACCGAAACTGAAATATTTAATTGTTTTTTTCATATTCTTATACTATTATATATAATGTGTCCCAATAATGAATTAGAACGAGAGGTTGACACCAACAGTCCACTTGCGGAGGTTAGGATAGCTGCCGTAAGTGCCTGCCATAGGATTCATAAACTTATCAGGATAGGGGTTGTAGAAGTTGAGCACGTTCTGACCCGTCACGTTGACACGGATGTTGTTGATACCAAATTTCTTGTAGAGGCTTGAAGGAATGGTATAAGCCAAGGTCAGACGGTTGAGGGCCACACGTGCAGCACTCACTCTCCAGAACGAAGAGGTCACGGCATTCACATTGCTATAAGCCAGGTTAGGATACTGTGCGTCGCGGTTGGCTTCCATCAGCAGATTTCCGCTTCCATCATAGATATCCTGATATACAAACATGTTGTCGGGATTCCAGAACGATGGCATGTTGCAGTATTCCAGGCTACCGTTGGGTTTCAGAGCAGCCGAAGGCACTACGGTGTAGCCACCCCAGCTTGCGCCAAACTGAGCGGTGAGCGAGATGCCCTTCCATTCAGCGCCGGCATTGATGGTGAATCCATAAGGGTTGGTGCGGTTGGAGAGTTGCACCTGATCGAGCTCCTCGTCCACGTTGTGGTCGGGACCAGCATAAGTGCCGTTCTCTTGCAATGCGCCACGCACATCCTTATAGATCAGCATACCTGGGCGAACCTGTTCTTTGGTCATGCCCATATAGGTGCCATAGCTGCCGTCTTCCTTCTTCATATACATGTCGAAGTATTCGTTGATGTCCTGGAATGAACGGAACATGCCAATGCACTGCATACCCCAGAGTCCCATGTCGGTGCGATGTCCCTTGGTAATTTGGCGATACAGTGAGTTGCCAGTCACCCAGTCCATCACGAGGACCTCATTGTCGCGATAGCCAGTGTTGAGACCAATGCGATATTTGAAGTCCTTGCCAATCTTGTCACGCCAGTTGACGCTGAGCTCCCATCCCCAGCTGTTCATCTCGCCGAGGTTGACAGCGGCACTCTGAGTACCAACGGTAGAAGGCACGCTCTGCTTGATGTTCATCAGCATTTCGCGGTTCTTCTCATTGTAGTATTCAGCAGAAACGGCGAGTCGCTTGTTGAGCACCTGGAAGTCAACACCGATGTTGGTCTTGTAGGACTTGTCCCAATGCACGTCGCGGTTGACGGCCGAGTTGTTTTTATTGATGGTGATACGGCTACCCGAATCGATGTTCGCACCCGTACCGAAGATGATACCCTTGTTGGCATCCTGTGCATAGACCTGCATCCACTGCCAAGCAGCGGTGTTGTCACGACCGGTCATACCCCAGCTGGCACGCAGTTTGAGGAAGTCAACCCAAGATGCAGCTTTCTGGAACCATTTCTCTTCGCTGATTACCCAACCTGCTGATACTGCAGGGAATGTTCCCCAATAGTTTTCTGGAGCAAATTTAGTAGAAGCGTCAGAGCGGAGCAAGAATTCGAAGAGGTATTTATCAGCATAAGCGTAGTTGATACGTCCGATGTACGACATCGTACCGCTCTCACTGCGGGTGAACACCGTGGTGCGTTCGCCGCTAGCCGAGTTATACTGACCTGTGGTGAAGGGATAAGGAGTCTGACGCTGACCTTCGAGGTATTCACTCTCGGCCTCCGACTTCTCAATGGCGAAGAGCGCGTTGACATGATGCTGTCCGAAGTCACGCGCATAGGTTGCGGTGAAGTTCATCTGATAGTTGTCGGTGCGTGTCATGGTGCGGTAGAGCATATCGCCGTTGGCCCTTTCGAGAGCCACGAAGTTGCTATTGGCGAGATAGTCGAAGCCCTCTTCATCGCCAGATGTTGGTGTATAGAGGTGCTGACCGCTACCATAGCGTTGGTTCATCTTATAGAGTGTGAAGTGAGAACCATACTGGTTGTTCTTCGTGTTGTTGATACTCTTCGAGTAAGAGAACTTCAGTTTCAGTCCTTTGAGGATGTTGCTCCATCCGAAGTCGTAGGTGATGCCAGCGTTGATGTTCATGTTGTTGCTCATCGAACGGCTGTAGTCGCCATTGTTCTGCAGCACCGAGAAGTTATAGTTCTGGTTTTGGTTCACCTCCGAGTTGCTGACTCCATAGGCAGCCATAGGCATGCCGTTGACATATTCGGGAATATATCCTGGGTGAGTGAGCAGCAGGTTATAGTCTTTCTCATTGCCCGAACCGCCCACTTTCACGAGTGGTGTATTCTTTTTGCCATAGTCGCCGCTGATGGTCAGATTGGCACCGAGCCACTTGCTGACCTTCACGTCGATGCCGGCGCGATAGTTCCAGCGGTTGTAGTCGAGGCGTCCGAGGTTACCGTCTTGTGTGAAGTAAGAAATACCTCCAAAGTAACTGACACGCTCCGTGGCACCGCTGATATTGGCAGAATGCTTCTGCGTGAATCCTGTCTCCCAGTTGTCGCCCAGCAAATCATAATTGAGATTCTTCATAGCCTCGAGCTCATCCTTCTGAAAGAGTGCGGTGGTCTTGTTGAGCGAAGTGTTGGTGGGGTCGGCGGCAGCCACTGCATTGTAGAGACGACCATAGTTATAGGTGCTCAGCATTTTGGGGCGAGCCACCTCATCGGTAAAACCGAAGGTTCCGCTATAGCTGATGGTTGGTTTGCCAATCTTACCCTTTTTGGTGGTCACGAGGATTACACCATTGGCAGCACGTGCGCCGTAAACGGCGGCAGAAGCGTCTTTCAATACAGAGATGCTCTCCACTTCAGAGGGATCGAGGTTATTGAATGCCTCAGCACCGAGGTTTTGGGTGCTGTTGCCAATCTTGATATCGTTGGGATATACATAACCATCGATAACGAAGAGAGGCTCCTGTGCGCTGACGCCCACGGAACCGAGTGAGTTGGTATCACGTATCTTAATGGTGGCGCGCTCGCCTGGACGGGCATCACCGCCACTAACCGACATACCGTTAACCAGTCCGCTCAGTGTAGAAGCCAGTCCGCCTGCAGCAATATCCTGCACGTCGTTCATATCTACTGTGGCTACTGATCCGGTGAGGTGTGCTTTCTTCTGTGCACCATAACCTACTACTACCACTTCGTCAAGACTTTGGCGGTCTTCCTGCAGGGAGATCTTTCCTCCGGGCAATACGGTCTGTGGCAGATAGCCGATATAAGAGATGACAACCTTTTGTCCTTTCTGCACATTGATTTTATAAGTACCGTTGACGTCGGTGACCGTACCAGTCTTGGTGCCCGACACCATAACGGATGCGCCGATGACGGGTTCGCCGTTTTCATCGACCACGCTACCCGTAACGGTCTGGTTCTGGGCCATGACTGGTGCGGCAGCAAAAGCCATCATCGTACCCAGACATATTCTTGCAATAAACTTTCTCATACTGTGTTCAGTTATATTTTTTGGTCGTTAATGGATTAGTTCTTCCAACGTGGGTCGCCAATAGTACTTGAGATAGCACCTGTGGCTTTGAAATTGATACCGTAGTTGGGCTGTGTGAAGTCGAGTTCTTTCTTGGTCTCAGCGACATCGATACCGATTTCTTCTTCTGTTGCATACTTGCCTTTGTCGGTGCCATCAACTGAGTTGGCAATGCCCTGAATGGTGTTCAGCTCCTGATGGAAGGTCTTGGTGCAGTTGCCCTGAATGAACTTTTGCAGACGGAAACAGTCGTAGAAGATATTGTTATCGAAGGTGATAACATACTCCTTGCGGTTAGGAGTGTTGTTACCAAACTCTTTCTTGTCATAAACGCGCACGAAGGTATTGTCCATCATGGTGCAGCTACCGTCGGCTGTGGGGAATGCACGATCCAAGTCTTTGTTATTGAAACGGAACATGCGGTTCTTGCTGTTGCTTACAATGTTGTAGATGGTGCTCTCCTTGATGGTGATACTCTTGATGCCACCATACCAGAATGAGCCACCGCTTGGAGCCTTGAAGCCGTTAGAGAATCCGCAGATGATGGCACCGTTGGAGTTCTTCATACCATCGTTGTTCAACTGAACCACGCAATTCATCACGCGCACATCGGCGATACCCCATGAGCAGTCGCCCACTGAAAAGAGTCCGTCACATACGTTTTTGAAGGCGCAATCCTGGATGACGATAGGATCTTGCAGGATATAGACATCGGCTGGTTTGCCACCGTTCTTACCGGCACCCACCTTCTGGGCTTCGGCTGAACATGATGCAGGAGGCTCTGGTGACATCTCGATGACACCACCCTTACGATTGATGGCGCTACAGTCGAATTTAATAAACTTCACTTTAAGCTGTGCTGAAGTGAAGATGGCAGCTTTCTCGCCCATCACCACAGTGGCATGGTCGAGTTTGTTACCGCGCAAAGTCATCTTGTTGGTTTTGAAATCTACTGCGGTGTTGCAGGTGTATTGACCGCCTGCTTCCAACTCGAAGGCCTGTTCATTTTCGCTGTCCTGCATATTGGCAGCTACGAATTCAGCAATATCCTGACCGGCAGGAATAGTGATGGCAGGCACCAGTGTGCTGTACTTCACTGCCTCAGGAGCATCGGCCTCGGTATTGTTCAATCGGGTGTTGCCCATGGTGTGGACCTTCACCTCGTAGTTGGTGTCCTCTGCTTTGGGGAATGTGAACGATGTTCCATCTACAGTACCCTTAGCGAGTTCTACTGGCTTTGTGGGGTCGTCCACATTGTAAGCCTCATACTCGTAGCCACCGGCACCAGCCACGGTTTCCCATTTCACAATGACGCTCTCACTTCCGTCGGAATTGACCTGCGAACCGAAGGTCAGTTCTGGGTTTGTGAGCTTGCTGTTGGTAACAGAGCTAACGAACTGCTCTTCTGTGAAACCGTCTTCTGCACATGAGGCAAGCATCAGCGCACCAGCACCTACGAGGGCTATGGCACACATTTTACCTGATGTAAAGATTCGATTTTTGTTCATAGAATAAATCATTTTGTTAGTAATTAGTTTTTATTTATTGTCTCTTTTTCTTGAAACAGTCTCTTGAGGTATGCCACATTGGTGGAGAAGTTATACTTCACGTCTCTGACACGACTTACATCGCGACTGCGCTCCACTACGAGCCATCCGCTCCACCCCATGCGGTCGAGGGTGCGTTTCACTGCGGGCATATCGATTCGCGTATCGCGGTCGAGGGTGACGCTGTCGGTCAGCGAGGCATGGATCTGGGCGATGCGGCGTCGGCCCAGTATGCGCAATTCTGTCGATGGGTCGAGCCCTTGGTCAACGGCATCTTGAAGATTGAAGTAGGCTTTCACGCCCTTGCTATCAATATCGGCAAGCATCCGCTTGGTGTGGCGGGCATCCATTCCTGTGCGCAGCGCGATAATTTTGCCTTCGCGGCGTGCCATCTCTCCGGCTTCGTGCAGACGTGCAACAAGTGTGTTATAGGGTTCGCCTGTCATCGTCTGCCACTCGCGGCCACTGCCTCCCAATGGCAGGAATGCCACCTTGGCACCCATCACGTCCATGGTTTTCAGACAGTCTGCTACGAGGTCGCGCCAGTTGTCGCGCGTTATCAGACTCTGTGCAAAGAATCCAGACATGGCTACCGATGGCACTTCGATACCAAGTGAATCGGCTGTATGACGGAAGAGTTGCTGGAAATGACGATCACGGAGTTTGTTGTCAAATTGCGGTCGTTTGCCTAATGGCCCCATATCCATCTCGATACCATCAGCGCCAATGGTTTTAGCAAGCTGAAACTCTCCTAACTTTTGTCGTTTCAGCATCATCCAGTCGCATGCAGCCACACGATATTTCTGTGCAAATGCCGTTGTGACATTTGTCATTATCATGAAGGCTACACATATCATCATGTGTAAGGTGGTTGCTTTAAATTTCATTTTAGGTTGTACAAACTATATAGTATTTCAGTATAATGACGCACCATTGCACGGTTTGTCATCATAAACACTAAAAAAAATAAATTTCTTTGTTTTTGCTTCACAGGCTTTTTTATTTAGCTTATCTCTAAATATAATGTACGCGCACACATGCGCACGCACGCGTGCCTTTAAAATTTTCGACCACTCGGCCACCATTCTACAATATAACGCACGCTTACAGGCACTTACACCGGGTGGTCGATTCCTAAAAATCGGGAAATTCGACCACCATTCGACCACCGTTCGACCACTGACCAACAATCACTTTGTTTTCATTTCGACATTGCCAACACTTTTGCCAAACGTTTGAAAACACCTTTGGCAACATTGGAAAATACCTTTGTCGAACATTAGACAATACTTTTATCAAACGTTGAAAACACCTTTATCAAACGTTGGATAACACTTTTATCAAACGTTGGATAATACCTTTATCAAACGTTGGATAATACCTTTATCAAACGTTGGATAATACTTTTATCAAACGTGCAACACCCTTATGATAAAATTGTTCATAACTCTCACAACCACAATAAAAATATACAAAAAAACATCGAATAATGGGTTGCACATCAATATAAAAAAGACATTAGCAGCAGTACTCTAATGAGCAACGGGGTGTTCGGTGCTCGATTATTTTAAAAAAATCAAAATAACTGCATGCCACATACAATGAGTCAATGGCACTACACCATACATACCCACTGCCTATCGCAATATAGTTTCACTCCTATGCAATAGGGAGCGATTAGCCAATACGTTTGAATGTTTCCAATCGGGTGTAGGTCTTACCTTCGTGTTCTATGAGTACTTATCGATTGTGGTATTATCATTTGTCGTCGGCGACACCGTGTCTGACAAAAGGTAGAAAGAATGGAAACAAACTTGTAATATCAAGTGATAGCACACAAAAATACGAGAAAGATGATGGTTTTTTCAGAAAAAATGCCTACTTTTGCGGTTACATAAACATAACCTGGCAATAACTATGTGGAAACTAAAAACAGTGACAGTGGGCTTGCTTGCACTCGCCATGATGACGGGATGCGACGTTGTGCAAGAAGAAAAGCAACAAGAAACACTGCGCACAAACGTGGAAGACTCGATAGGTATGGGACGTACGGCATACGCCTCGCGATGCATCAACCAACAGTTGATGGCAGCAAAAGACAGCGACGCCTACTACCTCTGGCTCTCTATGCGCAATAAACTATACTACACCCGCATGCAGACTGACTCCATGAAGGTTACCATGAACCGCATACAACAGTATATCAGCAGTTGTAACCACAAAGCTCGCAAGCCCGGACGTGGAGGCAGCGACTTCAATCTGCTGCAAGCCGAATGGCTGTTGGCTAAAGGGGTGTGGCATACTGCCATCATGGGGCGACCTGATTCTGGACTGGTCTATAACAACAAGGCCATAGAACAACTCAAAAAAATCAACGCACGCCCTCAACTGATGCTGTCTGCACTAACCAACCAAGCCGATTACTACCGACAATTGGGAAAACTCGACTATAGCGCCGACGCCTATATGCAGGCACTTGCACTATCAGACACGATGAATAACCCCAATGCCAACACTGCCGTAGAGTTGGGCATAGCTACAGTATATACCTTCTTGGCAGACTATGAGAATAGCAACAAATGGTGGAAACGCGCCGAACAACACGTATCAGAGATGCAGAGAGCAGATCAATTCATCTTCTACAATAACAGAGGTAATGATCTGTACCTGCAACAACGATACAGCGAAGCTCTACCCTATTTCAAAAAAGCTGCTACACTGGTAAAAGGCGACTCTACCAAAGCATGGGACTACTACACTGCACGTGCCAATATGGGCGAAATCTACGTGTGGCTGGGACACACCGAACAAGCCCGACAGGCACTCGACGAGGCTGACGCGTTCTTCCAACAGGCAGGATTCGATATTGTGCGCTACTATATCGAAACATCGCGCATTGGGCTCGACCTTAAAGAAGGACATACTGACCGGGCACTAAAACGCATGGCTGAAGCCTCAACACCCAAGCACATGCTGCCTGCGGCAGTGGTGCAACGACTCAAAATCGAAGAACTGGTGTATCGCACAGCTAAGATGATGCCCCAAGCTTATGCAGTTCACCAACAAAAAGATGCCATCAATGACTCAATACAAACGGCAAACATGACCATGCGCATGAATGCCAATCTGCTTCAATACCAACACAATAGAAAGCTGGACGAACAACAGCACATCATTGACCGACAATATATCATGGGACTGCTGGCATGGGGACTATTCCTCATTGCCACACTCATCATCATCGTGCTTGGCATATTGGTTTATCTGCGACACCGACAACATCAACTACACAATCTGAAAGTAAGGCAACAGATTGTAAGGCTACGCATGGAAAACATACGTAACCGCATATCGCCTCACTTCATATTCAACGCACTCAACCATGAAATGCTGGCACAAATGAATGGAAAAAAGGTAAACCTGTCATCGCTGACACAACTGCTAAGAAGAGGACTGGCACAAACCGAAATGCTGGAAACAACACTCAGCGAAGAACTGGCTTTCATCAAATACTACGTCAGCATCGAGTCACAACAGATGGAATCTGACTTCCGTTTCAAGATAGAAAAAGAAAAAAACGTGAACACAGACCGTGTGTTTATACCTGCTATGGTGGTACAAATCTATGTAGAGAATGCTATCAAACACGGACTGAGACCCAAGAAAATAGTGGAAGGCAAATATCGTGACCTACTCATCAAAATACACAGAAAAGGAACTGACAGCACTGAAATAGAAGTGCTCGACAACGGCATGGGACTGGGACCTACATCAACAGAACAGATGCACACCGGTATGAAAGTGGTGCAACAAACCATACAAATGCTCAACGACCACAACAACAGTAAGATTGCTTTCGGCATAATGAACAGGCGAGACCTGCCTGCCGGAGAAACAGGATGCCGCTCGTGGATTACTGTGCCCGACAGTTTCGACTTCTTACTATAACCTTTTATAAAAGAGCTTATGACTAATATGGAACGACATATCAGAGCATTCATCATTGATGACAGCGTCGTGGCTGTCGAAGTGTTGAAACGAATACTTGAAAGCAATCACCCAGTAACAGTGGTAGGTACTGCCTACGATGGGCCGACGGCTGTCGGACAGGTGATAGAACTACAACCCGACTTGATATTCACCGATGTAGAGATGCCATCCATGACGGGTATAGAATTCTGCCAACAGATACGTCATCAGGTAAAACCAAATACCAAAGTGGTGTTTTATACCGCCCACGAAAAATATATGATAGATGCCCTTCATCTACAGGCTTTCGACTATTTGCTCAAACCACCCACACCAGAAGATGTAGCAATGCTGATGATGCGCTACTACGAAAACAAACTGACGGAAATACCAACCATGCAGACAGTTGCACCACAGCGCCGTCAATCAATTATCGTAATCAACGCAACGGGCGAACATATTGTATTGCAGGCTTCTGAGGTGGCTTTCTTCCGCTTCAATACAGACAGGAAACAATGGGAAGTAATCTGCTGCGATGGCAACATCTACTGCCTACGATCACGTAGCAATAGCGATACTATACTGGACTACTCTGCCGATTTCGTACAAATTCACAAAAGCTATATTGTCAACATAGAACACGTCAAAATGATACAGGAGTCGCAGTGTTTTCTCAAAGAGCCACTGCAAGACATCGACGAACTGAAGGTGAGCAGAAACTACAAACGCTCACTAATGGATGCTTTCTATGCACTATAAACACTAAACACATCACACATGCACTATTTGAAACTCATCATCATGCTCCTTGCCATCATCACCATGGGGGCATGTAGCAATAAGGCAGAAAAGGCACAAATGCTATATCAGCAAAGCGAACAACTCATTAAGAAGGATCACAAATGGACCGAAGCTGGCGAAATGCTGCTTGGCAGTTTGCAACTGCAAGACGAAAACGAGCCTACACCGCTACTGGCACGCACCTATGCACTACTGTCGAAAGTATATTGGGAGGAAGATCGCATCAAGAAAGCTATAGAATATGCACACCGCGGACTCAACACCGCACTGGCAATGCGCAACGACACTCTTCACTTACAACTATACACAAGAGTGGGATCGTCCTATTATCTCATACACAAGAACGATTCGGCTACCTCCTATTTCAATAAGGCACTCGACAAAGCCATTGCCATGAACGACTCCAACGGCATTTACAATGCATACAACAACCTCGGTGCACTGAAACTCAGCATGGAGAAGTTTGACGAAGCACTCGCCTATTTCGACAAGTCATACAGTTATGCACGCAACATAGATGCCCATGATTTTCACTATTATTATAATAAGTCACGCTGCTATCAGTATTTGAAACAATGGACGCTGTGTATCGATGCCACCCGTAAGGCAATCGCCAATATTCCCAAAGAGGATTTAGAAGGAAGATCGAAACTATACCAACGACTCTTCTTGGCTGAACGGAGCATAGGAAACTACGAAGCAGCATGTGTGGCTGCAGATACATCGTATAACTATCTTGACAAATATTGGAATCAAAGGCGCGATGAGGATATGCGCGACTTGACTGAGCAATATCAGCAAGAACGCTACAACACACAACTGAAACTGCAACGCACGCAATGGATGGTAATGGTAGTTGTGGTGCTGATGATTATGGGGGCTGCCATCATGTTTGTATCACACCGCAACAAAAAACGTATCATGCGCTTACAGAAACGCTTGGAAAACCTCAAACTGCAAATCTACCGCGAACGAAACACAATACAACAGACTGCGGAAGAAAGTCAAAACAAGGTAGGGCAAACAATGCCCAACAACGAAAAACTCTATACACTCTGCTTACAACAATTGGCAGTGGCACGCGATTTGTTTAAGATGCGACCCGAATACATGCGACTCTACCAACTGAAATATCGCACCGATCATCAATATCTGTCAGACCCAGAACGCATGCCATTGCTTGATAGTGTGGTGGAGGTGTTTATTGAACCATTGCAAAACCTTCGCAGATTGTTCACCGAACTGACCGAAGACGAATGTATATATGCTATCCTCACCTTCCTCGGATGCAACAATGCCACCATCTCCATGATGACCAAAACATCAGAACCTACACTGCGTAAACGCAGAAGCCGATTCAAACAGAAAAGCCACGATATGGTATTCCGCTTTCTGATGCAGAACGAAGAAACATAGAGATACCTCAAAGACCGAAAAACTACCTTTATTTCCGATTATACCTAACAGAAAGAAAAATTAGTGGAAAGGGAGAGGGATTTTCCACAAAATAGTCGTAATTTTGCGGAATAAAACAAAGAAATGCCCTGTTGATGGGCTACGACAAGATTACATATGAAACTGATAAAAGACAAACAATTCGGTGGTGAACGCCCATTGTTCGCCACACACGACCTACAACTGGATAACGTGACCATCATAGATGGTGAGAGTGGTATCAAGCAATGTAGCAATATCGCTGCAACAGGATGTCACTTCTATGGAAAATATCCTTGGTGGCACGTTGATGGTGCACAAATTGACCATTGCTATTTTGCACCAGGATCACGTTCTGCCATCTGGTACACCGACAATCTTACAATGACAGATACCAAGATTGACGGTCCGAAATTCTTCCGCGAAATGAAAAACGTGACGCTGGAAAACGTAGAGATTACAGATGCCGACGAAACTTTTTGGCGCGTAGAAGATGTACGACTGAAAAACGTAACACTACACGATGGGACATACCCCTTTATGTTTGCACGCAACATCTATGTGGACGGACTGGTGAGCGACTCGAAATATATCTTCCAATACTGCGAGAATGTGGAAATACACCATGCTAAAATCACCACGAAAGACTCATTCTGGGAGTGTGAGAACGTGACGGTCTATGACTCTGAGCTCGATGGAGAGTATCTGGCATGGCACTCCAAGAACGTGCGCCTCGTCAACTGCCACCTCAAAGGCGAACAACTGCTCTGCTATGTGGATAACCTCAAACTCGAAAACTGTACCTTCGATGCGGAATGTGACCGCATCTTCGAATATTCTACAGTAGAGGCAGACATCCGCGGACATGTGGAAAACATAAAAAATCCAACGTCGGGACACATCGTGGCAGACTCAATAGGTAGCATCACCATCGACAAAAATGTGCGGCAACCTAACAACTGTGTAATAGAAACTCGCAAGCTATAAAGCCTATGAAATACGATTTTGACAAACCAACACAACGCCGGGGCACCCACTGTGTAAAGTGGGACGAGGCTCCATCAGACAAGGTTATACCCTTGTGGGTAGCTGATATGGACTTCGAAGCAGCTCCTGCCATTGTCGAAGCAGTAGTAAAACGAGCACAACAGGGCATCTACGGCTATACTCTGGTGGAAGATGACTACTATAATGCCGTCATCTCATGGTTTGCAAGACGCCACCAATGGACTATCCACCGCGACGAAATTCTATATACCACTGGTGTAGTACCTGCCGTTTCGGTGGCTATCAAGGCACTGACCATGCCTGGCGAACAAGTGGTGATGCTATCGCCAGACTACAATTGCTTCTTCTCATCAATCCGAAACAACGGTTGTCAGGTATCAGAAAGCGTGTTGTTGCGCCACAACGATACGTTTGTAATAGACTGGGAGGACTTGGAAAAACGTTGTGCAGAAGAGAAAACTACGATGCTTTTGCTCTGCAATCCACACAATCCAACAGGACGAGTGTGGACTATAGACGAACTGGAGCGTATCAATACCATCTGCATGAAGCACGATGTGAAGGTGATTAGCGATGAAATACATTGCGAACTTGTCATGCCTGGACACCGATTCCAACCTTTTGCTGCCGTGAGCGAGAGTTGTCGGCAAAACAGCGTGATACTGAATTCACCATCCAAATCATTTAATATTGCCGGACTACAGACTGCCAACATAATTTGCGCCAACCCCGAATGGCGACGCAGACTGAACCGAGCTATTAATATCAATGAGGTGTGCGATATCAATCCCTTCGGCAATGTGGCACTTATGGCAGCCTACAACGACAGCGAAGACTGGATAGACCAACTCAACGAATACCTCTGGGGCAACTACCAATGGCTCTGTCAGTTTGTGGAAAACAACATCCCGCAATGGAAAGTATGCCGATTGGAAGGCACCTATCTACCATGGATTGACGTATCGGCTGGTGGCGAGGAGACTGATGCACTCTGCCAACGACTGCTCGACGAAGCTCAAGTATGGCTCAATCCTGGCACTATGTACGGCGCCGAAAGTGGTCGTGGCTATGTCCGTGTCAATATTGCTTGCCAGCGCAAACGCTTGGAGGAAGCTATGAACAGAATCAAACTAAAATTATAATATGAAACAACAAAACGAAGTCAACGTATGGTCTGTCACCTGGGGTGTACTCATGGCTGTACTATTCTCGGCTGCCGCAGCCTATCTCGGTCTGAAAGTAGGACAGGTTTTTGAAGCAGCCATCCCCATCGCCATCATTGCCGTGGGCGTATCAACAGCAGCCAAGCGCAACAATGCACTACGCGAAAACGTCATTATCCAGTCAATTGGTGCCTGTTCTGGAGCCGTTGTGGCTGGTGCCATCTTCACCTTGCCTGCCATCTATATCCTGCAGGCCAAGTATCCTGGAATGGAAGCCGACTTCCTGAAAATCTTCATTGCATCGCTATTGGGCGGTGTGCTCGGCATCCTTTTCCTTATTCCTTTCCGCAAATACTTTGTAGAAGCTCCTGCCGAACAGTTTCCTTTCCCTGAAGCTACTGCCACTACACAGGTTTTAAAGAGTGGAGAGAAAGGTGGATCACAGGCTCGCCCATTGCTGTTGGCCGGACTGATTGGCGGTCTCTACGACTTTATCGTGGCAACCTTCGGATGGTGGAACGAGAATGTAACCAGCCGCATGATACCATTCGGTAGCGATTTGGCAGACCGCGCTAAACTCGTATTCAAAAACAATACAGGGGCGGCAGTTCTCGGTTTGGGCTATATTATCGGTTTCCGATACGCACTCATCATCACACTGGGATCACTCTTTGTATGGTGGTTGGTAGTGCCCGGAATGGCACTACTCTTCCCTACCGAGGTCCTCAACCAATGGAACCCTGCCATTACTACAGCAGTAGGTGCAATGTCGCCAGAGGAAATATTCACCAGCTATGGCAAATCGATAGGTATCGGTGCCATCGCCATGGCAGGCATCATAGGTATTATCAAGAGTCGCGACATCATCATTGGCGCAGTGAAACGCATGAAACCTACCGCTAAAACAACAGATATCGAACCAACAACAGAACAAAAAAATGATGCCGATCTGTCCTTACGCTTCATCGCCATCGCTTCCATTGCTACATTGCTCATCACCTTCATCTTCTTCTGGTTTGGTGTTATGGGCGGCAAACTGCTCTTTGCCGTAGTAGCTATTCTTCTTACTGCCATCATTGCGTTCCTCTTCACTACCGTAGCTGCTAATGCCATTGCCATTGTGGGTAGCAATCCTGTATCAGGAATGACACTGATGACATTGATACTTGCTTCGGTAGTCATGGTAGCTGTAGGACTGAGCGGCACCGGCGGTATGGTGGCTGCACTCATCATGGGCGGAGTGGTATGCACAGCACTCTCTATGGCAGGTTCGTTTATCACCGACCTGAAGATTGGACACTGGACAGGTACACAACCTCGTAAACAGGAAACGTGGAAATTCCTCGGTACACTGATAAGTGCTGCAACTGTAGGTGGTGTCATGATGCTACTCAACGAGACATACGGTTTTGCATCAGGAGCACTCGCTGCACCTCAGGCAAATGCTATGGCTGCTGTCATCGATCCGCTGATGACAGGCACAGGAGCGCCTTGGGTTCTCTATGCCATCGGTGCCATACTGGCTATTATCCTCACTTGGTGTAAAGTTCCTGCACTGGCTTTCGCATTGGGCATGTTTATCCCCATACAGCTCAACGTGCCACTGCTGATTGGCGGTGCTGTCAATTGGTTTGTAACATCACGTTCTATGAATGCAGAAGAGAATAAAGAACGTGGCGAAAAGGGCAACCTCATCGCTTCAGGATTCATTGCTGGTGGTGCATTAATGGGAGTCATCAGTGCACTGTTGCGCTTCGGTGGTGTGCAGTTTGACTATACAGCATGGTGGGCAAACCCATTGAGCGAACTCCTCTCGCTCGTTGCATATATTCTACTGATTACCTATTTCATTCGCGCCACAAGAAAATAATCATGTGACAGGAATACAGAGAACGGGTGTGGAGGAAAAGAATGATTTATCACACCCGTTCTTATTTTCATTCTTTGCCGAAATAGAAGTAAGCGTATTGTAATATTCGTTCCCGTTTTCTCTATCACGATGCACCTATATCTTTATATTTGATAACAACAAATAACAACACCACACAAGATAGCGATTGTGAGAAATGTCCTATTACATGAGTACCAATGCACATATTTTTATCAGGAATATCATTGATTTTCAAAAAATCTTTGTAATTTTGTCACCATGACGAAACTTAAAAACTGTCTGGTACTGCTACTGACCATCATACCCGCATTAACAGTATGGGGGCAAACAGCATCGTTACTTGTAACGGACCACTATACAACCAGCAACGGACTTCCAAGCAATAATGTGTATTGTGCGATGAAAGACCGCGATGGCTTTCTGTGGTTTGGCACATGGTATGGACTATGTCGTTTTGACGGAAGCCACTTCGAGACAATGAAGAAAAGTACACGCCCGGACTCTGACATACCACCACGCAAGATAGAAAGCATGGCAGAAGACCAACAAGGTAATCTTTGGCTAAAGACCGTGGATTGGAAAGTGTATGTATTCTACCGACGCACAGGACGGTTTCATGCCTTAGGCGAGGAACTCAAACACCTCTCGCAAAACATGCAGGTCATTAAACTGCAGGCTACAGATAATGGGCAAGTATTGCTACTTACAAAAGACAAGAACCTCTTGATGGCAACAACAACCCCCAAGGGACATATTGACATCAAGACACTGTTTTCGTCAAAAGGGAAAATCAACCCATTCACCTACCAACTATACCGTGACTACTGTGAAGAAAACAACGGATATTCAGTATGGGTGGGACGCGACTATCGCATCTTTGCTGTACCCAGAGGCGAACAACTACAACAACGGATGGCAGACAACGACAATCTGCAACAGAGGAAAAACACACAGCTGGAGGCGATAGTTGCACAAGCTGGCATCAACGACTATGTTCAAATCTACGAAGACAACGACCGCCTTGTGTGGGTAACAACTCCAACGAACGGCATCTATTGCATACATTCACCAAAAAGCATTTTCAAACTCATCCCCTTTGATTTCGATCAAACGGGAGTAAGAAGCATCTTTCAACTTCCTAATGGCAACGTATTGGTGGGCACTAGAAGCCGAGACGTTTTCATTCTCAACCCACAAGGACAACGCATACATACCTTCGACTATAAGACTCATGGTATCGGAGCCATTTACCACGTCATGGCAGACAAGCACCACAGACTCTGGCTATCAACCAAACGCGACGGACTTGTCGTGGCAACACCCGATAACAGCCAGCCTACTGGATACAGACTGAACCACTACCTACACGATGACAATAATCCACAAAGCATCAGTGGCAATGCGGTATATATGACTTATACTGATAAAAAAGGACATATCTGGGTAGCAACTCTCGATGGCGGGCTCAATCTGGTGAAACAAAACGGCAGCACGCAACTGGTTTTCTACAATAGACACAACGGATTTATCAACTACCCGTCCTACGGATTATATACTGAAGTGAGAAACATGGCCGAGGATCAACACGGACGGCTATGGATTGGAACGATTGACGGACTGATGAGTACAGATACCAAATTCCGCCAACCACAAGACATCAAATTTGAAACCTATAAGGAACAGCGTGCATCATCGTTTGCTAACAACGACATCTACACCATCTTCAAAGACAACAGGGATAATATATGGATGGGCGCTTTCGGTGGTGGACTGAGCAGACTAACCAACTACGACAAACACAAACACTGTCCTGACTTCAAAACACTTGGCATGAGAGAAGGACTGCGCAACGACGTCATCGTATCCATTACCGAAGACTTGAACGGCAGACTGTGGTTTGCAGGAGAAACCACTATTGCTTGCTATAATCCGAAAAATGAACGCATACGTAACTTCGACAAATACGATGGACTGCCTGATGTCAAATTTGAAGAGGCTTCTGCATGTCGCATGAACAATGGTGAAATATGGCTAGGATGCAAACAAGGCATCATCGTCTTCGACCCCAAGCATCTGGTCAACGAAAACAGTAACTACCATACGTTCATTACCAATATGAGCGCAAACAACAGAAACATCACCCAACAACTGGAACGCATAGAAAACCAACATGGCATCGACCAACTCAAACAGATAGAACTGAAACACGATCAGAATTCATTCACCATCGAATTTGCCGCACTCAACTTCATCAATAACAACAATGTGGCATACAGATACCGACTGAAAGGATACGACCACGACTGGAACTACAGCGGACAAAACAGACAAGCATCGTACACCAAAGTACCACCAGGTAACTACACCTTTGTGGTTGAAACAATAGACGATAGCAATCCAACACTCTGCTCAAGAGACGAACTGCACATCTGCATACTTCCACCGTGGTGGGCCACATGGTGGGCATATCTTATCTATCTGGCTGTCATCGGCATCATCACATTCTTCATTGTACGCACAGGACTGCAAATGAACCGAATGAGAAACGAAATGATTATCGGTCAACGACTGGCAAAGCTACATACTATGGCCACCGCTACACCAGCCAAAGAGATTGACTACTCACAATATGTTGAGCAAAAAGGTATGGAGTTTATAGACCAGTTGCATCGCATCATCGATGAGAATCTGCAAAACAGCGAATTCAACATCGATACCATGGCTGCTGAAATGGGGCTGTCGCGATCGGCATTCTTCAAGAAAGTGAAGAACGTCACAGGCTTTGCACCACTCGATCTTATCAAGGAGTTCCGACTATCACGTGCTGCCGAACTGCTAAAACACACTAACCTCAGCATCAACGAAGTGGCATATCGTTCAGGCTTTAAGGATAGTAGTTATTTCGGCAAGTGTTTCCGCAAGCGCTTCGGTCTATCACCACGCGACTATGCATCATCAAGCAGAGAATAGTTTTCTAAAGGAACTAAAGCGAAAAGAAAAACTCGTTTTCCTTTTGTACTTCACTCACTTATTCGTAACTTTGTACCCCAAATGGAAATGAAAGAAAACAACAACGAATTAGTACGCCAAGTAGCTGAACAGAAATACGAGTTTGGATTCACTACTGATGTACATACTGAAATCATTGAGAAAGGACTCAATGAGGATATTGTCAGGCTCATATCGCAAAAAAAAGGAGAGCCCGAATGGATGCTTGATTTCCGTCTCAAAGCTTTCCGTTACTGGCAACAGCAGACGGAACCACGATGGGGACATGTACATGTGCCACCTATTGACTATCAAGCCATATCATACTACGCAGACCCGCTGGCCAAGAAACCCCAAGGTGACGGAAAGATTGACCCGGAACTGGAAAAGACTTTCGACAAACTGGGTATTCCCCTTGAAGAACGTCTGGCATTGAGTGGCAATACAGCAGTAGATGCCATCATGGACTCGGTATCGGTAAAGACCACCTTCAAAGAGAAGCTCGCAGAGAAAGGTGTAATATTCTGCTCCATCGGTGAAGCCATTAAGGAACATTCCGAACTCGTCAGACAATACCTCGGTACGGTAGTACCATACCGCGACAATTTCTTCGCAGCACTCAATAGTGCCGTATTCAGCGATGGATCTTTTGTCTATATCCCCAAAGGTGTGCGCTGTCCTATGGAATTGAGCAGTTATTTCCGCATCAATGCACGTAACACAGGACAGTTTGAACGCACATTGATTATTGCCGACGACGATGCCTACGTATCCTATCTCGAAGGATGCACAGCCCCTATGCGCGACGAAAACCAATTACATGCCGCCATCGTAGAGATCATTGTCAATGATAGAGCCGAAGTAAAATACTCTACCGTACAAAACTGGTATCCCGGTGATGAGAATGGTAAAGGTGGTGTGCTCAACCTTGTCACCAAGCGCGGTGATCTCAGAGGTGAAGGTTCTAAACTTTCGTGGACACAGGTAGAAACCGGAAGTGCTATCACTTGGAAATATCCCTCCTGCATACTCCGTGGTGACAACTCGACAGCAGAGTTCTATAGTGTAGCTGTTACCAACAATTATCAAGAAGCAGACACTGGCACAAAGATGATACACATGGGCAAAAACACCAAAAGTACCATCATATCGAAAGGAATATCTGCCGGCCACTCCCAAAACTCATACCGCGGACTGGTACGTGCTACCAGCACAGCCGACAATGCACGCAACTACTCCAGTTGCGATTCTCTACTGCTGGGCAGTGACTGTGGTGCACACACCTTCCCCTATATGGATGTACACAATGACACCGCAGTATTCGAACACGAAGCAACTACCAGCAAAATATCGGAAGACCAACTCTTCTACTGCAACCAGCGTGGCATACCCACCGAACAAGCCGTAGGTCTCATCGTTAATGGCTATGCCAAAGAAGTAATCAAGAAACTCCCCATGGAGTTTGCCGTCGAGGCACAGAAACTGCTCAGCGTATCACTCGAAGGTACCGTGGGATAAAACAACAACGACAATAAAAAGACTCAAGATATGTTAGAGGTAAAAAACCTGCATGCCACCATTGCTGGCAAAGAAATACTGAAAGGCATCGACCTGACCATTCGCGACGGTGAAACACATGCCATCATGGGCCCCAACGGTTCGGGCAAGAGCACACTCAGTGCCGTTCTCGTGGGCAATCCACTCTACGAAGTGACCGAAGGAGAAGCATATTTCAATGGTAAAAATCTATTGGACATGAAGCCCGAAGACCGCGCACACGAGGGATTGTTCCTTTCGTTCCAATATCCTGTGGAGATTCCCGGAGTATCGATGACCAACTTCATGAAAGCTGCCATTAACGAAAAACGGAAATATCAAGGTCTTGAACCAATGAATGCCGCAGAGTTCTTAAAACTGATGCGCGAAAAGCGAAAGATAGTAGAACTCGATTCTAAACTTGCCAACCGCTCGGTCAACGAAGGATTCAGCGGTGGCGAGAAAAAGCGCAACGAGGTATTCCAAATGGCTATGCTTGAACCAAAGCTAAGCATTCTCGACGAGACCGACTCAGGCCTCGATGTCGATGCCATGCGCATTGTTGCAGAAGGAGTCAACAAACTGCAGACTCCACAAACCTCCTGTATCGTTATCACCCACTACGACCGACTGCTGGAGATGATTCGTCCACAGTTTGTTCATGTGCTCTACAAGGGACGCATCGTAAAAACCGGAGGTCCAGAACTGGCCAAAGAGATACAAGAACATGGTTACGACTGGATCAAAGAAGAAATAGGAGAAGAATAAATGGGTAGCGAACAACAATATATCGAGCTCTATCAGGAAGCAAGGCAGATGATTATCAGTCATGCCCCAGAGCACATGAATGCCATACGCGACAAGGCTTTCGAGCATTTCAAAGCGCAGGGCTTCCCCACCCGACGGGTGGAACGGTATAAATATACCGACCTGCAACAACTCTTCGAACCCAACTACGGACTGAACCTCAACCGACTCAACATCCCCGTTGACCCCTATGAGGCCTTCCGATGCGATGTACCCAACCTATCTACTTCGCTTTATTTCATGGTCAATGACGCCTTCTACACCCAAGAAACTCCTAAAGGCCATCTGCCCGAAGGTGTTTTTGTGGGATCAATGAAGGAACATCCCGAACTGGTGGCAAGCCACTATGGGCGCTTAGCAAAAACCGACGAAGATGCCGTAACAGCTCTCAACACCATGTTGGCACAAGACGGACTGCTTGTTTATGTGCCACGCCACACCAAAGTGGAACGTGCCATACAGGTCATCAACATCCTCCGAAGCGATGTTGACCTTATGGTCAACCGCCGCGTGATGATTATCCTGGAGGATGGAGCCGAACTGAAAATGCTCTTCTGCGACCATGCAGCCGATGACCGCAATTTCCTTTCCACACAGATCATCGAAGCATTTGTTGGCAACAATGCCTCGCTCGACCTCTATTGTTTGGAAGAGACACACCACAAGAACGTACGTATCAGCAATGTATATATAGAGCAACAAGCTAATAGCCGTGTCAACCACAATGTGATAACCCTTCACAATGGTGTGACACGCAACCGCCTTGATCTCACCTTTGCTGGCGAAGGTGCAGAATGTGGATGCTATGGCTGTGTGATTGCCGACAAGAAACAACATGTAGATAACAACACGCTCATCCGTCATGAGGTGCCCCACTGCACCAGCACAGAACTCTACAAGTACGTGCTCAACGAAGATGCCGTTGGAGCATTTGCAGGAAGAGTCTATGTGGCACATGGCGCACAGAAGACCTCATCGCAGATGACCAATCAGAACTTGACAGCTTCAAAGACAGCCCGTATGTACACCCAGCCCATGCTGGAGATTTATGCCGATGACGTAAAATGTGCTCACGGAAGTACAGTAGGCCAGCTCAATGATGCGGCCCTCTTCTACATGCAGCAACGCGGCATATCGAAAAAAGAGGCACGACTGCTGTTGCAGAACGCATTCATCAACGAGGTGGTCGATCAGATGCAACTCGAACCACTCCGCGACCGCCTGCACTATTTGGTAGAAAAGCGTTTCCGCGGTGAACTCAGCAAATGTGTGGGATGCAAACTCTGTAAATAAGATTATAAGAAAAGATGTACGATATCAATAAAGTGCGGGAAGATTTCCCCATTCTGTCGAGAAAAGTCTATGATCGTCCACTTGTCTATCTCGACAATGCAGCCACCACTCAGAAACCTCTCTGCGTGCTCGATGCTATGAGAGAGGAGTACCTCAACGTCAATGCCAATGTACATCGCGGTGTCCACTACCTGTCGCAACAGGCCACCGACCTACATGAGGCAGCAAGAGAAAAGGTGCGTGCTTTCATCGGTGCCGCTAAAACAGAAGAGATTGTGTTCACTCGCGGCACTACAGAAGCCATCAATCTAGTAGCATCATCATTCTGCGAAGAGATGATGAAAGAGGGCGATGAAGTTATTGTCACCGACATGGAGCACCACTCCAACATCGTGCCTTGGCAACTACAAGCCAACCGCCGCGGCATCGTAGTACGTCATCTGCCTTTCGACGAAAAGGGCGATCTCTGTTTGGATCAGTTGGAACAGATGATCAACGAGCGTACCAAACTGGTGAGCATGGCCCATGTAAGCAATGTGCTCGGCACAGTAAACGATGTAAAGCATGTGACAACCATTGCCCACAAATATGGAATTCCCGTATTGGTGGATGGTGCACAGAGCACTCCCCACTTTCATGTTGATGTAAAAGAACTGGATTGCGATTTTTTTGCCTTCAGTGGACACAAGATGTATGGCCCTACTGGTATCGGTGTGCTCTATGGTAAAGAAGAATGGTTGGAAAGACTTCCACCCTATCAAGGTGGCGGCGAAATGATAGATAAAGTATCGTGGGAACAAACCACTTTTGAACGCCTGCCCTTTAAATTTGAAGCAGGCACGCCCGACTATGTAGCAACCCACGGCCTCGCCACTGCTATTGATTATATTTCGGCATTAGGCCTTGACCAGATAGCAACCCACGAGCAGATGCTTACCCATTATTGTATGGAGCAGATGTCAACCATCGATGATATGCGTCTGTTTGGCACATCAGCACACAAAGATGCAGTAGTCAGTTTTCTGGTGGGCAATATCCACCACCTGGACATGGGCACCCTGCTCGATCGCCTTGGCATAGCTGTACGCACTGGACACCATTGCGCCCAACCCCTGATGACTCGCCTTGGTATCAGCGGCACGGTGCGCGCATCGTTTGCCCTTTACAATACGAAAGAGGAGATTGACATTTTGGTCAATGGCATACGCCGTGTCAGTCAGATGTTCTGACCAACAGTGTCAAGTTTCTGCATATTGGGCATTAACTATTAGTCGCGTCCAAGTCCGCTGTTTCGGCATTTGAGCAATGCGTTGCAAAACCACAGCAGACAGAGCAGCCGCAATACCAACGACATGGATGCAAATACAAGGAAGAAGAATGCAGCCTGTGCATTGCATAGCAACAAGGTCTGTCGCACGTTGACTTTCTCGCCTAGCAATCGCGAATAGTAGTTGGCAAGAGCCGCAAGGGGTTTATTGGCAAGATTGGCTATACGCTGTACATTGAGCATGAGGCGCTCGTTACGATTCAAAGTGATGGTCTGTTTCATATTCAGTTCAGATTTTATTGTTTCGATGCTGCAAAGGAACTACTATTTTGTGCACAATATGTTCACTTTCAAAATATCTTAGTTAAAAGAATTTAATCGTTAACATCTCTTTACAATATTATATGCTTGCAAGCCATTATTACACGGGTAAGATAGAAGCAGGATGCGATGAAGCCGGACGTGGATGTTTGGCAGGTAGCGTCTATGCTGCTGCTGTTATCTTTCCTGAAGACTACCACAACGAGGCGCTCAACGACTCGAAACAATTGACAGACCATAAGCGCAAGCAGTTGCGCGAGATTATTGAGAGCGACGCATTGGCATGGGCTGTAGGCATCGTAACAGCCGAGGAGATCGACCGCATTAACATCCTCAATGCCTCGATACTCGCCATGCACCGTGCTCTCGACCAGTTGAAAGTGCGTCCAGAAGCAATTATTGTGGATGGCAACCGTTTCAAACCCTATCAGAAGTTGCCCCACACCACTATTGTCAAAGGTGATGGTAAATATCTCAGCATTGCAGCAGCCTCGATTCTTGCCAAGACTTACCGCGACGACTATATGGATGGACTGGCAGAGGAATATCCTGAATACGACTGGCATTCCAACAAAGGATATCCCACCAAGAAGCATCGCGAAGCTATCAGCCGTTGCGGTATCACTCCCTATCACCGCAAGAGTTTCAATCTGCTGGGTGATGGGCAGCTTTCACTCGATTTTGGAGAATAGCCTATGCGTCACGACAAACTGAACCGAGAGCTGTCGTTGCTGCTTCTACTTACCGAAAACAAGAAGCTCAACGTACAGCAACTCTGCGAAAAGATGGAGCTATCAAAGCGCACGCTCTATTACTATCTCGATTTTTTCCGTGACTTTGGCTTCGAAGTGGAAAAGCGCGGTACCGTCTATTCCATCGACAAAAACTCCACCTACTTCACCAAACTCTTCCGCAAAGTGCATTTCACCGAAGACGAAGCCATCTATATCCGCCGCATGCTTGAAAACTATGGTGGTCAGGGAGCACTGGTGGCCCATCTAAAGAGGAAGCTCGACACGCTCTACGATTTTAATATCCTTGCCGATGCCCAGTTGCGCGAACAGCAGGCTTTGAATATCAGCGTCCTCTACGATGCCATCAAATATCATCGCAACGTCATTCTCCACCATTATTCATCGCCACACAGCAACTCGGTAAGCGATCGCATTGTCGAACCGTTCATGTTGATGAACGACAATCGCGAGGTGCGTTGCTATGAATTAACATCAAAGATGAACAAGACCTTCAAGGTGGCACGCATGGAATCGGTAGAGTTGTTGGCCGACGAATGGCAGCACGAAAGGCAGCATCGACAGATGTACACTGACATCTTCATGTTCAGCGGCGAACAACAGATGCGTATCAAACTACGTCTGGGCCGCCTATCAGCCAATATCATACAAGAAGAATATCCATTATCGGCAGCCTATATCAGTAAAGACAATGACACCCATTGGATACTTGAACTCGATGTGTGCAGCTATATTGGTATAGGTCGTTTTGTCATGGGACTGTTTTCTGATATCGAAGTATTGGAAGACTCTGGTTTCTGTAAATATATCCACGACAAAGTCAAGGAGATGGAAGAAAAGATAAAAAACACGCCATGATAGTGTTCAACATAAAGGAATAATTAGTACTTTTGCGTCGGTAAAAAGAAAACAGCAAAAGATAACCCGTACATTATGGAAACGTCACACTCCAACAAAGTAGAACTGCGCAACCTCCAAATGGAGGACTACGACCAGTTGGCACGATCATTCCGACGCATCTATGCCGATGCTGATGTCTTCTGGACTCACGCACAAATCAAGAAACTCCTCACTATCTTTCCCGAAGGCCAGATTGTTATCGTGGTCGATGATAAGATAGTGGGATGTGCCCTATCCATCATTGTTGACTACAACAAGGTGAAAGGCGACCACACCTATGCACAGGTCACTGGCAACGAAACGTTCAACACTCACAACCCCGACGGCAATATCCTTTATGGCATCGAGGTGTTTATCCATCCCGACTACCGTGGCATGCGACTGGCTCGCCGCATGTACGAATATCGCAAGGAACTCTGTGAGAAACTCAACCTCAAGGCCATCATGTTTGGCGGTAGAATACCCAACTACCACCTCTATGCCGACACCATGCGTCCTAAGGAATATATAGAAAAGGTACGCACGCGAGAGATATACGACCCGGTACTTACTTTCCAACTGTCCAACGACTTCCACGTGCGTCGTGTCATCCGCAACTATCTGCCCAACGACGAGGAGTCGAAACATTGTGCCACACTGCTGCAATGGGACAATATCTACTATCAGCCATCCAACAATGTGGTCGAAAAGCGTCCCACGGTACGTATCGGTATGGTACAATGGCAGATGCGCCCCTACCATACGCTCGATGATTTGTTCGAACAGGTAGAGTTCTTTGTCGATTCCGTATCCGACTACAAGAGCGATTTCATCCTCTTCCCCGAATACTTCAACGCTCCACTGATGGCGAAGTTCAACGATATGGGCGAGGCACAGTCTATCCGTGCCATGGCACAATATACGGAGAAAATCCGCGACCGCTTCGTTGAAATGGCCATCAGCTATAATATCAACATCATCACAGGTAGCATGCCTTACGTCAAAGATGACGGTGCTCTCTACAATGTGGGCTTCCTTTGCCGTCGCGACGGATCATACGAGATGTTTGAAAAGATACATGTCACTCCCGACGAACAGAAATGCTGGGGACTGACCGGTGGCAGCCATGTGCAGACTTTTGATACTGACTGCGGACGCATCGGCATACTGATTTGCTACGATGTAGAGTTCCCTGAGCTGTCACGCCTGATGGCAGATGAGGGCATGCAGATACTCTTTGTACCATTCATGACCGACACCAAGAACGCCTATTCACGTGTTCGCATCTGTGCACAGGCTCGTGCAATCGAAAACGAGTGCTACGTGGCAATTGCCGGAAGTGTGGGCAACCTGCCGCGTGTCCACAACATGGATATCCAGTATGCACAGTCTGCTGTGTTCACCCCGTGCGACTTTGCATTCCCCACCGACGGTATGCGTGCCGAGGCAACACCCAACACCGAGATGATATTGGTAAGCGATGTAGATCTGAGTCTGCTCAACGAGCTACACACCTATGGTGCTGTGCGCAACCTGCGCGACCGTCGTGGCGACCTCTACGAACTAAAGATTAAACCTGCCGCTAAACAGGATATCGAAGGTTAACCCCATACTCCTCGCGCGTGCGCATGAGCGCATGCGCATTTTTTTCGTTTTCATCGAACATCGAACACCAACCTAAAACTCTGCGAACATCATTTTATCAGCAAGAACATCGGCAATACATTTCCTGCTCCCATACTTTATTAGCAAATGAAGTATTCAAACGCAACTATAATTAAGGTTTTCTATGTGTAATAGATTGTTTTTTTGCAGAAAAGGAAAAAATTGACTACCTTTGCCATACAAATAAAGAAATAGTCCAAACCGTATTACTACACATTCTGCCCATAGTCCCAAAAGGATTCGAGAATATATGAAGCTGACAACACGACAGAAACAAAAGCTACAACACATGTGCAGCATTGTGCTTCTGGCAATGCTGACAACTATCCTTCTATGCACCTGTGGCAAAAGCAACAGGAGTATTGCCATATTAGAACATGCAGAAAATATAATGGACGAACATCCCGACTCTGCACTATTGCTACTCAATAGCATCAGCAGCGAACAAAATGAAATGGACAAAAGCCAATACATGGCCTACCATCTGCTACTGACTGACGCAAGCTATCGCACGGGAAACACAATAGTGGAAGATAGCATAATCATAGAAAGCGCCAACTATTACGACCTGCATGGCACTTGTAAAGAGCAGGTGCGCGCCAACTATTTGGCTGCACTCGTTTACGACTACAAAGGTAATACGCCCATGGCACTCCAATACTATATGAAGGCTGTGGCACACACTGACACTTCCGATACACACTGTGATTGGCACTTATTGGGCACACTCCATGCACAAATGGCGAAAGCATACGGACGGGCGATGGTCTATAGTATGCAGATGAACTGCATACATAAAGCCGAACACGCATTTTTCAAAGCCAACGATACCGTCAATGCTCTCAAGGCTAAAACACAAACGGCAGACATCTACGCACAAAACGGCGATACTTACAGAGCAATAACACTGCTCGACTCAGTGGCAGATGTCATGGCTAAACAACAATATCACGAGTTGGCTGTCGGTTTCTTCCTGAAAGAAATGCCCCTTATTGCTAAAAAGACAGACCGGAAATTTGCAGAATCTGTCATGCAAAAAGTACAGCAAGAAATGCACTACCTTGCCTCAAACCATCGCTTGTGGAACAATTACTATGCCTGCCAAGGCATATTGGCTGAGCTACAAGACAATATCGACTCGGCTGGTTTCTATTATATGCAAGCCAACCTTTCTGATATCAACGACATGCCGTTGACAGCCTGCATAAATGGTGGTTTGATGCGTTATTACACTGCCAAAGGAAACCTGCGTGAAGCCACTCGCTATGCCACTTATTACACTTTAGCTTGCGATTCTCTACAAAAAATGCATGCAGAAAATATCGACTGTGAAATGTACCGTCTCTATACACAGGATCGCATGGGAGAAGTGGAGAAGCACATGGAAGCGCGTCTGAAAACAATGATTGCTGCACTCCTTATCGTTATATTTGTGCTCTGCATCGCGGGATTGATTAGTCACCAGTGGTACAAACGTCATAAACAGTGGCAGCGCATCAAGATTGAACGCCATAATATGTACTTCCAGCAACTACGTGCCACCTACGACCATGCACGCCACGAATATGACACACTACAAAACGATTTCCTCGCATACAAGCAAGCAAAAGGCGAAGAATTGGAGTCGCTGCGCGCTCAAGTGGCAACCTATTTAGACCAAAACGTATCGATTGAAACATGGGACAAAGAGCGCGAACTCTTCGATGACAAGGCTATCAGCCATCTCCACTCATTGCTTGAACGAGGAAAAATTCCATCTGGGCGCGACCTACGGGAGGTGGTACAGTTGGCAGAAGCCCATCTACCCGACTTCTGGGCAGTGGTATGCAATCCCACCAAACACTTGTCGCTAACTGAAATACAAGTATGTGTGTTACTCCGCGTCTGCTTCATTCCATCGGAAATAGCCGCTGCAATGAATATCAGTATGCAACGAGTGAGCAATGCGAAAGCAAGCATACACGAAAAACTCTTTGGCACGAAAGGTGCAAAAGGATTGGAAGACAAATTGCTGGCTCTACACTAATCCCTATACTCGGCAACGCATTTTTATCCTAAACTAAAAAGAATGAAAAGGTCAAACATAAATATGATGTTGGAATCATGGCTATACACCGCTGTGTTTTTCCATGGTACATTGGACCCTATGATAGACTACTTCTACGATTCGAGTTCCTTCGTATGGTGGAGTTTCCAAGCCTGTGGAGCTTTGCTTATTATTATTGCCGTATTCTTCAGCAGACAACTATTGAGCAAAAAATGGACTTACACACTGAAAAAATTGGCATCTGAACAGCTTTTTCTGAATATCAACACCTGTCTCTGCTTCTTGGGTATTGCCATTGCACTGCTTTTCGACTCACAACGATGGATAGCATGGACGGTATTCCTCATCATTTTCGTCGGTCTATTTATCTCTAATCACAACCGCAAGAGAAAGGACGATATTTCACAATCAACATCACAAAGCGCATAAGCTACTATCTCATAAGCCATTAAAGCCACACTTCTATACACACAAAATACACACTTGATGTTTTGTGAATTTAACGTGTATTGATTTTTTGCTCGTTGTTTTGGTTCTGCTTAATTTTGCAATCGAAACAAAACAATTATTCACACAACAAAAATCAATCAAATTATGAAAACAATGATCGGTATTTCAAAAGGCATGGCAGTAATGACAATGATTATACTGCTGACAGCATGTACATCAGACAACTATGACATGGAAATGACACCTAAAGCAAAAACTCCTGACGTAATCTCCAAAATTGAAAACATCAACGCTGAACTTGAACAGCTCAAAACACCATTTGTGACAAGAGGATGGAAAGACTGGAATAGAAATAAGAGAAATGAATTGGTAAGAGCTGATTTCAAAGGATGCTACGATGGAGTTAAATATGGATATAAAATCGGAAAACAAATTGATTCATCACGAGGTGGATGCTTTGGCGCCATCATCGGAGGCGTGATTGGTGGCGGTGTTTCTTCTTGGTGGAAATATCGCGATATGGATCATAAACTTGAATGTAATGATGCTGATATAGAAACAATATCCGAATTATGTAGGAGTTTGGCACAAAAAGGAGACATTACTGAATCAGGCATTACCAATTTGGATGAAGCTCTTAAAGGAGATTCTATTGTAAACAATGATCTCATATTATTATCAAATTTAGATGCACTTTCACTATGTATAGGAAAAATGCATAATACTGCACTTGCCACATTTGACGGTTCAAGTGGACCAAACATGGATAAAAAGGATGAAAAATATCCAGATAAAAAAATTGATGCAGAAACTATTGAATTACAATTAAGTTTGATTGACTCAAAAGAATTAAAAACGAAATGCAAACAAATTGCCATTGATATATGTACAGGAGAAAAAAACGAATCAGACTCTACTACGGATAAAATCATAAGGTTGTTTGACGAAGCATTAGACAGCTATACAGAAAACGCTGAAGACATTGCATTTATCATCGGAAAGTATTGTGAAATAATCGATAGTACTGCAGATTTGACAGAAGAAGAGAAAACGCAAGTAAAAGCTGCTTTTTCTACTGCTTTGTATAGTATATCATATTGGGAAACTAAAATGAAATAGGCATGGACAGATATTCTAAAAGCATAATATGGGCATCTTGGATTTTTCGTGCAGGACTGCTTGTATGGACCTTTGACCCTTTGATAGAAAACATTTCTAAAGGCAATGAATTATTGATTGATGTATGGAGCAACCTATCGTTCGGTCTTTTAGTTATTTCTGCACTGTTTGAACTTGTGATGCTTATAATAAACCACAAGCGTTTTATCAAGGCATTGGAGAACTGTAAAACTACTGGTTATAGCATGGCAATAATCGATATCATTGGTATTATAGTTGCATTAATCTTCCAAAGTTCATTCTGGAATTTCTGGGCATTCATGCTCGTCTGTGATACAGTTGGTATAGGCATAGATGCCAAAAAGCAGAAAAAACAGCAAGATGCAGTGGGTTAACGGTTTGATGCTACCACAAAGTTAACAGAAAAGATTCACTCAAAACAATCATTAGACCTCATTTCTCCCATCGTGTACATCCGTATGCGATGGGTTTCATATTTTTCACAAACACTCATCAAACATGAAGATAGCAGAGGTCCACATCAGTCTTTTAAGTATCTGATTTTCAACATGTCTCGTGTGTAATATTGAAAAAAACTTTTATCAAACGTTGGATAATACTTTTATCAAACGTTGGATAATACTTTTATCAAACGTTGGATAATACCTTTGTCAAACGTTGGATAATACCTTTGTCAAACGTTGGATAATATCTTTGTCAAACGTTGACAATACCTTTATCATACGTTAGACTATACCTTTGCCAAACGTTGGACTATACCTTGGCCAAACGTTAGACTATACCTTTGCCAAACGTTGAACAATACTTTTGCCAAACATTTGGCACAGCTTGGCAAAACGTTATCAAAAGAATATAAATCAATTTTATTTCTGAGCGACATTCGAATAGGATATGAGATTTGGTGGTCGATGGGTGGTCGATATAAACAGTTTCGACCACCGTCTAAAGTACTGAACGATAACGTGATGCACACATCGGTGGTCGAGTGGTCGAAATTTTCTGAAAAATAAAATTCTTGTATAACTCTGGAAAAACGGAAAAGTGTCCTGCAAAGCCGTAAAGCTTCAGCAGGACACTTTAGATTATTTTTCAGCTATATGATTCGCTGCAATTAGAAGTCCATTTTGTCGAGAGCATCGCTGAAATCCTTGGGCTCGTTGTTGGGTTCATGGAATTCGTCGTTGCGCTGTGGACGCTCGCGGTGATCGTTGTGCTGACGACGCTCGCCACGCTCAGGACGGGGGCGACGCTCGCCACGGTCGCGACGTGCAGGACGCTCAACATATCCCTCAGGCTTATCAATAAGAACGCGATGAGAGAGTTTGAACTTACCGGTCTTAGGATCAATCTCCAGCAGTTTCACCTTAATCTTATCGCCTTCCTTGATACCAGCTTCCTCTACGGTCTCCAAACGCTTCCAGTCGATTTCTGAAATATGGAGCAAACCGTCCTTGCCTGGCATGAACTCTACAAAGCAACCATAAGGCATGATGCTGCGTACGGTACCCTCGTAAACCTCACCAATCTCAGGAATAGCCACAATGGCACGAATCTTGGCAATAGCAGCATCGATGCTGTTCTTATCGGGACCGCTCACCTGAATCTTACCAACGCCATCCTCTTCATCGATAGTGATAGTAGCACCGGTATCCTCCTGCATCTGCTGAATGATCTTTCCGCCCGGGCCAATCACAGCACCAATGAACTCCTTAGGAATCTCAAAGGCTACGATGCGGGGTACGTGTGGTTTAAGCTCAGCACGTGGCTCAGCAATAGTATCGGTGATGCATTTAAGGATGTGCTCACGGCCAGCCTTAGCCTGCATAAGAGCTTTTTCCAAGATTTCGAACGACAGACCGTCGCACTTGATATCCATCTGAGTGGCTGTCAGACCGTCCTTAGTACCAGTGGTCTTGAAGTCCATATCACCCAAATGGTCCTCGTCGCCGAGGATATCGCTCAATACAGCATATTTATCTTCACCGGGATTCTTAATCAGACCCATGGCAATACCTGATACAGGCTTCTTCATAGGAACACCTGCATCCATCAGGGCAAGCGTACCTGCACAAACGGTAGCCATAGATGAAGAACCGTTAGACTCGAGAATCTGAGATACCAGACGTACGGTATAAGGGAAGTCCTCAGGTATCTGACCCTTCAAACCACGCCATGCCAAGTGACCGTGACCAATTTCACGACGACCCACGCCACGCTGGGCTTTGGCCTCACCAGTACAGAATGGAGGGAAGTTATAATGGAGCAAGAAGCGCTGATAGCTCTTGTCAAGTACATCGTCAACAAGTTTCTCATCGAGTTTAGTGCCGAGAGTACAAGTGGTCAGAGACTGTGTCTCACCACGTGTAAAGATAGAGCTTCCGTGAGGCATGGGCAGTGGAGAAACCTCACACCAAATAGGACGAATCTCGTCGGTCTTACGACCGTCAAGACGAATACCCTCATCCAAAATGCAACGTCGCATAGCGTCGCGCTCCACATCATGATAGTAACGGTCCATCATGGCATATTTCTCTTCGAGCTCATCTTCGGTGAGATCGGCATGTGCAGTAGCATACTGCTCCTTGAAATCTGCCAATATCTTTTCGAATGCCTCAGCACGCGCATGTTTCTCAAGAGCCTGCTTGGTCACGTCGTACGAAGGCTGATAGAGTTCCTTGTTCATCTGCTCACGCAGTTCTTCATCGTTGACTTCGTGATTGTATTCGCGCTTCACATCGGTACCGAGCTCCTTGCTCAGTGCGGTTTGCAATTCACACATAGGCTTGATAGCAGCCATCGCTGCTTTCAGTGCGCCAATCATATCTTGCTCTGAAACTTCCTTCATTTCGCCTTCCACCATCATGATGTTTTCGGCAGAAGCACCAACCATGATGTCCATGTCAGCTTCCTTCATCTGTTCGAAGGTTGGGTCGATAACAAACTCGCCATTAACACGAGCTACACGAACCTCACTGATGGGGCACTCGAAGGGAATATCCGAACATGCCAATGCTGCTGATGCGGCGAATCCTGCCAATGCATCGGGTTGGTCAACACCATCTGCACTCAGAAGCATTACATTCACATAAACTTCAGCGTGATAGTTAGAAGGGAACAGCGGACGGAGCACACGGTCCACCAGACGGCTGGTAAGGATTTCGTTGTCACTGGCTTTGCCTTCGCGCTTGGTGAAACCACCGGGGAATCGACCTGCGGCGGCATACTGCTCTCTGTAGTCAACCTGCAGAGGCATGAAATCTGTTCCGGGAACTGCATCTTTTGCGGCACAAACAGTGGCCAGAAGTACGGTGTTGTTCATACGGAGAACAACGCTTCCGTCAGCCTGCTTTGCCACTTTCCCGGTTTCAATTGTGATGGTTCTTCCATCAGGCAACTGAATACTTTTCGTAATTACGTTCATCTTATTTTTTACGTCTAAATAAATAATTCATGCAAAATTACCTATTTTATTGGTAATAAACGAATAATCTGCCGATATTTTTCTTTTTTTATGAATTTGCCACAACCGTTTTCTATCGTGGGGATATAGGTACCGATAGCGGCATTCGGTATTTTTAATAGCCAATGCAAAAAGATATGGATAAAAAGCGAGACCTTTGCACACGCTTTCGAGGAAAGCGATATCGCTCAACCCTCGTTTTTACATATAAAAAGAAAGAAAAAAAATATATAAATTATGGAGACTTATAGATTAGTTATTTTAGCTGTTTCATTGGCTATGCCTTTGTTTGTTGTGGCGTTGAAAAAGTTCACTTTCGCTTTCCAAAATTACAAGAAGAGAACTCTGGGCTGTCAAGAGAAACTATTTCTCAACAACGAATGTTACGACTACGTAACAGCTGGCCACATGGCAGAAGAGGAAGTGATGATTAAGGACAACGAAACAGGCATGGTATATGACGACTACGAACTTGAACAGCTCTAAAGAAACTGCCCATTTTCTTGCCACCTATGCCGCAACCATGCTGGCTGCCGGCGGTTCATCTGCCCGTTGCGAAAAGACGGTACACCGTATTGCCGAAGCATACGGAACAACAGCAGAGATCACCATCTTACCCCATACGGTTATGACCACTGTATGGGACAAGGATCATAGTCAGTCCTTTTCCGTTGGAGAGAAATTGCCTGTCACAGGCCTCAACTTCTATGTCATTTCCCGTCTGAGTCGCTTGTCATGGGATGTCCGCGACAATGGCATCACACTGGAAGATGCAAAAAACGAATTTCGTAGCATCATGAAGAAACCACGACTCAACCCTTGGTTGGTAACGCTGCTCACTGGCCTTGCCAATGCTTCGTTCTGCCGTTTGTTTGAAGGCGATTGGAGAGCCATGCTCATTGTATTTATTGCCACTGTCAATGGTTTCTGGATTAAGAATGCTTTGCATAAAGAATGGAAATGGGATATGCGCCTGGCTGTACTTTGCGCTGCTTGTTGTTCATCAGTCATCGCCTGTGCAGGTTTTATGTTCCATTGCACCGACACACCAGACATTGCACTAGGTACCAGTGTGTTATATCTTGTACCTGGCATCCCATACATCAACTCCGTCAGCGACCTTATCCACGGACATTTACTCTGCTGCATCAGCCGTTTCATCGAAGCATCTGTGCTGACAGCATGCTTGGGCATCGGCCTATCGGTAGGCATCCTTTTAATGAACATACAATATTTCTAAAGACTTTACGTTATGATTATGACAGATATCCTGTTGGACGGTTTCTTTGCCGCCATTGCCGCCATCGGTTTCGGAAGCATCAGCAATGTGCCTCTCCAAGCTTTCAAAGGATGTGCACTGCTTGCGGCAGCAGGTCATGCCACACGTTTCGTGCTGACCCATGCCTGCGGTTGGGGACTGATTCCAGCAGCCTTTATCGGTGCATTGGTCATTGGATTCTTTGCACCGAAAGCGAGCCGCCACTGGCGTATTCCTGCCGAAGCGCTGGCATTTCCCGCTCTCTTACCGATGATTCCGGGTATGTATGCCTATCGTTCGGTTGAGGGATTGCTACAATGCATTATGAGCAAGGATGCCGAAACATTCACCCATGCCTTCTATCTGTTTAGTTACAATGGCATGGTATGCGTCATCATTGTCATACTGATGGTACTTGGTGCGACAGTTCCCATCATAGTGGATGCACGCAGACAAACTGATAATAGCGATACAAAAACAGCATAACATGGAACTAAGACAGCTTCGTTTCTTCCTAAAAGTCTCTGAGACTCTCAATTTCTCAGAAGCTTCTAAGCAATTGTACATCACCCAAAGCACACTAACACAAACTATTAAACAGTTGGAAACTGAGCTCGGCGTGGTGCTGTTCGACCGTAACAGTCACGAAGTACATCTGACAGAAGCTGGTAAGGAACTTGTGGATTATGCCAACCGCACGGTGACTGCTGCCGATGACTGCATGGCACGAATGACCGATCTGACGCAGATGAAATGTGGAACGCTCCGCATTGGTGTCACCCACTCCTTTTCATTGATGACTGCTGAAGTGGTGACAGAATTCTGCCGCCTCTATCCCAACACGCACATTGATATCACATACTTGCGTATGGAAGAACTTATCGACAAGTTGTGCCGTCATGAATTGGATGTAGTGCTGTCATACAAGCCCACTCATATCAGCAAGAAAGTGGAATCGGTAGAACTCTTCAAAGACCAGTTGGGGGTGGTTGTACCGCAAGACCACGAGCTGGCATCACGCCCTTCGCTGACTCTTGCCGACATTGCCAACTATTCGTTTGCACTTCCAGCAAAGGGCTTACAGGCGCGCAACGTATTGGAACGTCTGTTGGTTGCGCACAACATAACTCTCAACACACGTGTGGAACTGAACATTGCCACGCCCTTATTGCGCCTGGTGCGTAAGAGCAAGATGCTGACCGTGCTGTCTTGTTCAGCTGTTGCCACCACACCAGACCTATGCGCCATTCCTCTTGAAGGGGAAGAAAGTAGTATGGTGGGATGTTTCCATACGTTGAAAGGAGTATATCGGAAGTATGCTGCCGACGAAATGCTCCGTCTGCTGAAAGAGTATATCGCCTTCTACAAGATGTAAATGCAAGTGCTGACCCCATCATTCAAATGCTACATGACTATCCTCCAATCGCATATTAAACCGAAAAGTAGGGATAAATAGAATCTCTATAACCGATTGGGAGTAAAAAGAAATGGTGTAAAGTTGCCAAAAAAAAATAATTTGCGTAACTTTGCACCATTATTATTTCATGCCGCATGGAACAACTCCTACACTATGTCTGGAAGCACCGTTTGCTGCCTGCCAGACCACTTGCCACCACCGACGGACGACCGATAGAGGTGATAGACCCTGGTCTTCATAATCGCAACAGCGGTCCCGATTTCTTCAATGCCAAGGTAAAAATCGGTCAGACGCTATGGGTGGGCAATGTAGAAATCCACGACAAATCGAGCGATTGGTTTCTGCATGGTCATGACCATGATGCTGCCTACGACAATGTAGTACTGCATGTAGCTGGCATCATCGACTGCGATGTGACCAATACATTGGGCCATTTCATACCACAAATGCAGATCGATGTGCCTCAACAAGTCATCGACAACTATGAGGAGTTGCTACGTACCGACCAATATCCGCCGTGCTACCGCATCATTCCTCAATTGGCTCCCATCACCATCCATGCTTGGATGGCTGCTTTGCAAACCGAGCGGTTGGAGCAAAAAACGGAGGCTATAGCTGAACGCGCACGTAGATTGGGTGGTTCGTGGGAAGACGCTTACTTCATGACCTTGGCCCGCAACTATGGTTTCGGCATCAACGGAGACAGTTTCGAAGAGTGGGCAGCACACATTCCCCTATCGGCTGTGGGACATCATCGCGATGATCAGTTTCAAGTGGAAGCCATTTTCATGGGACAAGCAGGATTACTAACACCCGAATCCATTCCACAGCGCTACCGCGACGAAGCCGTTGCTGACCCATACTTTCAGCGCCTTAGTAAGGAATATACATACCTTGCCCATAAATTCTCACTCCAACCGATGGACCACCACCGCTGGCGTTTCCTACGACTGAGACCTCAGAATTTCCCCTATATCCGTTTGTCACAACTGGCATGTCTCTATCATGAGCGTAAAACAAGTCTCTCGCAACTGACCGATTGCAAAACTGTGGCAGAGTTGCAGAATATGATGGGCACCCACGTATCCGACTACTGGAAGACTCACTACACTTTCGGACAGGAGAGCGAAAGCAACACTAAACATCTGTCGCCATTCTCTATCAACCTATTGCTCATCAACACTTGCATCCCGATGCTCTTTGCTTACGGTCGTCACACTGCCAAAGAGGAATATTGCGACAGGGCTTTCGACCTGTTGGAACAGCTCCGCGCCGAGAGCAACCATATCATCCGCATGTGGAGCGAATGCGGTCTGAAGGTGAAAACGGCCGGCGATTCGCAAGCACTTATCCAACTAAAAAAAGAATACTGCGACCGAAAAGACTGTCTGCGCTGCCGCATTGGCTATGAATACCTTCGCCGACCAGGAGACAAAACACAGCAGCCCCATGAACAGATAAATAGCAAATCATAAATACATGAGTAAATATATCTTTGAAGCGCACATGGAAGTGCGCGACTACGAATGCGACATCGAAGGCATTGTCAACAATGCCAACTATCTGCACTATGCCGAACATACCCGCCATCTGTTTCTGAAATCACGAAACCTGAGTTTTGCAGAAATGCATGAGCGTGGGGTAGATGCCGTGGTTGCACGTATGAATCTGCAATACAAGACACCACTTCGCTGCGATGACGAATTTATTTCACGACTGTGGGTAGAGAAAGAAGGTGTCAAATACATATTCCATCAAGACATCTTCCGTGCTTCCGACGAGGCATTATGTTTCCGCGGAATCATCACACTGGTATGTCTGATAGATGGAAAACTCGCTAACAGCGAGGATTACGACCGGGCCTTATTATCATGACGATGAACGAAGATATCCGCTATACCATTGCCTTAAGTCGCATACTGGTGCTCTATCCTGCCGTTGCACAATTGCTCTACCGCGAATTTGGATCGGCCCAAGCGGTATATGAAAACCGCAACAGACTGACTGAAACCGTACCCGATTGTTCACAAAGATTGATCGAACTGCTACAAGACTGGTCAGAGCCACTACTGCGTGCCGATGAGGAGATACGTTACATGACGGAAAACAATATCGAAGCTATCCCCTTCGGTAGCGACAACTATCCCACACGACTGCACGAATGTGCCGATGCACCACTTCTACTCTACTATCGTGGCAACGCCAACCTCAATGCGCGACGCGTGATAAGCATCGTGGGAACACGCCATTGTACGGTTTATGGCAACGATTTGATTCGCCGGTTTGTGGCAGACCTAAAGACAAAATGCCCCGATGCACTTATCGTCAGCGGTCTGGCATACGGTGTGGATGTGTGCGCTCATAAGTACTCCCTTGACAACGGGATACCTACTGTTGGAGTCCTTGCCCATGGACTCGACACGCTCTACCCATCTGCCCATCGTGGCATTGCCCAGCAAATGACCGAACAGGGCGGTCTGCTGACAGAATATATGTCGATGACACGTCCTGAAAAAATGAATTTCGTGAAACGCAACCGCATTGTAGCTGGCATAAGCGATGCCACTATCGTAGTAGAAAGTGCATCACATGGCGGCAGTCTCATTACTGCCGACATTGCTCAAAACTATGGTCGCGAGGTGTTTGCATTCCCTGGTCCGGTAGGAGCGGAATATAGCAAAGGATGCAACCAACTCATCCGCAACAATGGCGCAACCCTCATCACTTCTGCCGATGATTTCATTTCATCAATGGGATGGACTACCGACAGTTTGCGTCCGCAAGCCGTAGAGCGCCAGCTCTTCCCTGATCTTACCATCGAAGAGCAAGCTGTTGTTGATGCTTTAAGCAAAACCAACGACCTACAGCTCAATATGATAACAACCGTCACCAACATCCCTATCGGCCAAGTCACCGCCCTACTCTTCAGCTTGGAAATGAAAGGAGTAGTACGTCCTATGGCTGGTGGCACCTATCATCTACTGAGCTGATACTCCGACAACCATCATACAACAATCAAGAATGACAAAAATAGGAAATATAGAATTGGGCGAACGCCCGGTGTTTCTGGCACCAATGGAAGACGTGACCGATATCGGTTTCCGTCTGCTCTGCAAGCGGTTTGGTGCATCAATGGTATATACAGAGTTTGTATCTGCCGAAGCTTTGGTGCGCGACATCAAATCGACGGTACAAAAACTAACGATTGCAGACGAGGAACGTCCCGTTGGCATACAGATATACGGCCGCGACATTGATGCTATGGTCGATGCTGCAAAGATTGTAGAACAAGCTGGTCCAGATCTGATTGACCTCAACTTCGGTTGTCCTGTCAAGAAGGTTGCAGGAAAAGGCGCAGGTGCTGGCATGTTGCAGAATATCGACAAATTGCTCGACATCACTCGTAAGGTTGTCGATGCAGTAAATCTGCCTGTCACGGTAAAGACCCGTTTGGGTTGGAACAACGACAATCTCGTCATCACCACACTCGCCGAACAGTTGCAAGACTGTGGCATAAAGGCACTAACCATCCATGGCCGCACTCGTGCGCAGATGTACACAGGTGATGCCGACTGGACACTGATAGGAGAAGTGAAGCGCAATCCCCGCATCCACATCCCCATCATAGGTAATGGCGATATCAAATCGCTCGACGATGCCGACCGCGCTTTCGACCAATATGGTGTTGATGCGGTGATGATTGGCCGTGCCACATTTGGTTGCCCTTGGATATTCAGTCGTAAGGAACTAACGCTTGATGAGAAGATTGACGTATTGGAAGAACAATTGCACATCAATGTTGAGCGCATCGACGAGCGCCGTGGTATTCTCCACACCCGTCGTCACTTAGCAGCATCGCCTGTATTCAAAGGTATTCCAGACTTCCGCCAGACGCGCATTGCCATGTTGCGTGCAGAGAAGATGGACGAGGTGATGCAGATACTGGAACAATGTCGTGAGCGATTGCGCCAATAGAGTTGTTCATCAAAACAATTATCGCATATAACTTTAAAAGGGGTGGAAGCCACATGGCATCCACCCCTTATCAGTATTTGCTGTAGTAATAGAGATTACTTCAGTTTCTTGTAACCATAAACTGAACGGCCACCGAGCTGCTCCTCGATACGGATGAGCTGGTTGTATTTAGCCATGCGGTCTGTACGTGAGAGCGAACCCGTCTTGATCTGACCACTGTTGGTAGCAACAGCGATGTCAGCGATGGTGGTGTCCTCTGTTTCACCTGAACGGTGAGAAGTAACGGTGGTATAACCGTGACGGTGAGCCATTTCGATAGCGTCGAGAGTCTCGGTGAGTGAACCAATCTGGTTAACCTTGATCAGGATAGAGTTGGCAGCACCCATCTTGATTCCCTTCTCCAGGAACTTCACGTTGGTTACGAACAAGTCATCACCAACGAGCTGGCAACGGTCACCGATGCGCTGTGTGAGTTTAACCCAGTTGTCCCAGTCGTTCTCATCGAGTCCGTCCTCGATAGAGTCGATAGGATATTTAGTAATCAGCTGCTCGAGGTAAGCAATCTGCTCCTCAGCGCTGAGCTTCTTACCATTAGGATCTTTCTTCTTACCATTCTTCAGCTGACGGTAATCGTAGAACCACTCACCATTCTCCTGAACAGCAAATTCAGAAGCAGCGCAGTCCATTGCGATCTTCACGTCCTTTCCTGGCTCGTAGCCAGCAGCCTTGATAGCTTCCATGATGGTGTCGAGTGCATCCTCGATGCCGTCAAAGTTAGGAGCGAAACCACCCTCATCACCAACAGCAGTAGAGAGGCCACGAGCCTTCAACAGCTTAGCAAGATTGTGGAAAACCTCAGCACCCATGCGGATACCTTCCTTTTCGTTGGCAGCGCCAACAGGGCGGATCATGAACTCCTGGAATGCGATAGGAGCGTCAGAGTGAGCACCACCGTTAACGATGTTCATCATAGGAACAGGCAGAACGTAGGTGTTAGTACCGCCGATATAGCGATAGAGGGGTATCTGCAGATAGTTGGCAGCAGCGTGAGCAACGGCCAGTGATACACCGAGGATAGCGTTAGCACCGAGGTTCTTCTTAGTAGGAGTACCGTCGAGTTCCAGCATCTTGGCGTCGATAGCGCGCTGATCCAGAACGCTCATACCTTCGATAGCGGGAGCAATCTTGGTGTTTACGTTCTCTACGGCTTTCTGAACGCCCTTGCCCAGATAGCGGCCTTTGTCGCCATCACGGAGCTCAAGTGCCTCGTTTTCACCGGTAGAAGCACCAGAAGGAACGCTGGCACGACCCATGTCGCCAGTTTCCAGAGTTACTTCAACCTCTACAGTAGGATTACCACGTGAATCCAGAATCTCTCTTGCGTGAATGTTTTCAATAATCATAATAATCTATTATTTTAATGAATGATTGTAAATTTCCGTGCGCAAAGTTACCAAATTTATCTCAAAACTCCATACTCCTGTGGCATTTTTATCGGTGTTTAACCTTTATTTATTTTATATAAGGTGTAGTTTGTCATGCCGAAATGGCAAAACAAAGTGCATCGGTTGGTTGGTAACAGGATGTCGGAACCATATTTCGGCAGCATGGAGCATGAGTCGGTCGGTGTCATCGGGATGGATTCGGGACGTTGTTGGGTTGGTATGTCCATATAGTTCATCGCCTTGAATGGGGCGCCCCAGCCCATCGGGGTGTGCACAATGTACCCGCAACTGATGGGTGCGTCCGGTATGTGGAGTGAGCGAAACTGTATTGGAGTCGATAAATTCATAGTCGGTGACTGCCGTTTTTCCGTGTTCCATATCAACCATTTGCAGCGGTCGATTTGTCATATCGGGCCGCATAGGCAGTCGGATGGTGCCTTTCGCTGGGCAGAGAACCTGTCCAGCTGCAGGTGGTTCGAGCAGAGCAACATAGCGTTTGCGCACCTCATGATGCAGGAATTGGTCTTGAAGATCGCGATATGCATCGAGTGTCTTTGCCACGATGAGCAGTCCTGAGGTACCCATGTCCAATCGATGTGCCACATAACTGTCGGGATAGCGTTCTCGCATGACGGTCTCCACACTATAGGTTTCGTTGCGACCAGGCACACTCAGCACTCCCGAAGGCTTATCGACCACCAGCAGGCTATCGTCTTCATAGACAATGGCAATGGGCTTTCGTGGATGTGACAATGTATCGGGATCTGGATCCACGTTAAGTCCTTTCAGCATCCATGACAGTACTGGTTTGCATTTTCCACTACACGCTGGATAGTATTGTAAGTGGTGCCGTATCTCTTGGCGAGGCGATTGTCCCCACCAGAATTCTGCCATACACCGTGGTTGAAGTTCGTGTTGATAAGCATACTGTAGGAGTTTGGGGGCACAACAGTCACCCGTACCGCCTGGAGGCAACGGAAATTTTCTTACCACACGGTCGCGATAGTAGCCTTGCCAAATATCGACCAACTGACTACTTTGCCCTTCTGCATTGAGCATGCGATACTGGTCGAACAGCCAGCGTTGTAGTTTTTGCGACCGTTGCTTGCGTGATTCGCGGTCTGTCTCTGCTGTCATGGCTGAGATGGCGCGCTCCTCCTGTTTGAAATATCCATCTGGTTGTTGGGCATCGAATACTGGCGGCACGAAATAATCCCAGTCGTTACGACCGGCAAGGAGCCCACTATAAGCAGCCAGAAACACCAGTTGTCCCTGCTGCTCACACACCAATACACCAAACATCTTGCCGCGGTCGGCATCGTCTTGCAGTTCTTTATGGCTGGCAATATAGGTTTGCACCTCTGTTGCAGCTTGTCGGCAGAGCGGATGTGGCTCGTATCTGAAGGGATAGGTGAACCGTTCGGGTGGCTTTTCGTCGGAATATAGAGGATGTAGCGTCATTGCTTTTTTGTTTTCTGATGCAAAGATACAACTTTTTTGCCAAATTCCTTTTGCATTTCGCTCGCTTAATCGTACCTTTGATACTATGCATCCAAGGTAGGCTGCACCTCGAAAATGAAAAGAAAAACATTTTTTCTTTTGCATTTCGCTCGGTTTGCACTACCTTTGAAATTACATATCCAAGGTACTCACACTCGGAAATACAAAAGAAAAACAGATTTTTCTTTTGTATTTCGCTCGCTTAATCGTACCTTTGCAAACGCTACATAAAAAACGAACTAAAACTACTAAAACATTAAGCTTATGAAACATTTTCTACACATGTTTCTCTGTTTGCTGTGCACACATACCGCTCATGCGCAACAAATAGACTTCAATCAACCCAACGACAATCCTTCACAGTATCTGGAGGAAGGTTATGAAGCATGGGGAATCCCTACGCAACAGCAACCAGCTACCAAGACATTCGGTGGCGTTACATTTACCGTAGAAATAGAAGGCGATGTCAAGGGAAAGACCCTCTATACCGTAAGATGGAAAGACGGACGCCAACATTCCAAGCTCATCTGCGATGGTGTGATGGTCAAGGGACTTGACGAACAGGGCAACAGACCCGAACTCACCACCGGACGGGTAGGCATCAAGGTGCATATAGCTGGACTGCCCAATGGCAACCACACCTTGCTGGCCTATCACAACAATACGGATGGAGGCGATTTCGTAGCTCCTCCCATCAGTATCGATGTTGATGGAGTGACCAAAGTGACGGGCATACAACAGACCCGTCGTGCTACTTCGCTCTCTGAGTCTGCCAAATCGAGCGTAGAATTTACCGTCACAGATCAACGACCTGTCACCATCACCTATTATACAGTACCTGTAGAGGGCACGACCTACACTACCACATCGCTCGAACTCAACTCGCTTGAAGTGGGCGGTGACACTTTCATGGCACTCGACCCTACCCCTGCCAACAACGACCGCCATGCGGCATGGGAGGATGGTAAGGCTTCGCTGTCGTGGAAAGCTCCCGACGGTACCGCCAAGCACCACTTGGTATTCGGCACCGACTCCATGGCAGTTGTCAATGCCACAACCTACGACTATGAAGGAACAGCAGCCTCATGGCAGACCGGTCAGCTATCGCCATTGACCAGATACTTCTGGCGCATGGACGAAGAGGATGCCCAAGGCAAGATACACCATGGCACGGTATGGTCGTTTCAACCGCGCCGCAAGGCATTTCCTGAAGCCGAAGGCTATGGTCAATATGCTGTTGGTGGACGCGGAGGCATAGTCTATCATGTCACTTCACTCGATGACGATGCCACCAATCCCCAACCCGGAACTTTCCGCTATGGTATCACTCAGGTGAAAGGGCCACGCACCATCGTGTTTGATGTGGCAGGTGTAATCCACCTGAAAGCCCGTCTGACTTGTTCTGAGAAATATGTTACCGTGGCGGGACAAACCGCGCCAGGCAACGGTATCTTGTTCCGTGGTGCACCATTCGGCATGCAGAGCGACGGTATCACCCGTTTCATCCGTCTCTACCGTGGCCATATCATTGATGCCAAAGATGCACAGATCGGTATCGACGGAATGGGTATGGCGGGCAACGACCATGCCATCATGGACCATTGCTCCATTTCCTGGACCATCGACGAGGGTTTCTCAAGCCGTAATGCCAAGGCCATCACGCTGCAACGCACTATCATCAGCGAGGCGCTCAACTGTGCCAACCATCCCAACTACGGCACGGGAACACAACACGGCTATGCCGCTACCATCGGAAGCGGACAGATGGGAGGACTGCCCGGATCGTTCCACCACAATCTGTTGGCACATAACGAAGGACGCAACTGGAGTATCTCTGGCGGACTCGATGGCACCGGCAACTATGATGGTCATCATGATGTGTTCAACAATGTGGTTTATAACTGGGGCAGCCGTGCTACCGACGGTGGTTCCCATGAAATCAATTTCGTCAACAACTACTATAAGATGGGACCTGCCACAACCATGAGAAAACTCTTCCGCCATCAGTTTGAAGGAACGGGCAGCGGCACACAGGCTGCTTATGTCAAAGGCAATATTCGCGAAGAACCATCAGGATCAAAAGTCAACGATAAGGAAGGCGACACCTATATATATGAACTCTCCAACGGTCAAGTGCTCAACTGGGAACCCTGGGCCACTAAGCCTTTCTTTGAAAGCTATGCCGAAATAGAAACGGCAGAGAGTGCCTACAAGAGTGTGTTGAGCGATGTGGGTTGCAATATGCCTACTCTTAACAAGCACGATGCACGTATCATCGACGAAACGCGCAACGGATCTACATCGACCACCGGTAGCAAAACGGGCAAAAAAGGCCTCATCGACCATGAGGAAGACAGCGAGGGTTTCGATGCCGCCAAACTTGGAATCACCACCGAGACACGTCCTACAGGATTCGATACCGATATGGATGGCATCCCCGACTGGTTTGAAGAAATTGCAGGAACAGATAAAAATGTTGCCAACAACAATGACGATCGAGATGGAGACCACTACACCGACTTGGAAGAATACCTTGATTGGATGGCACATCCAAACTTCATCGTGAAGGTTGGCGATACCAAGAGCATCGACCTCAAACCCTATTTCGCAGGCTATCCTTCGTTTACGGCTACCATTGCCAATAGCGTCAGCGGTGCCACCATCGAAGGCTACAGCCTCAACATGGTCACTACGGTCAAGGGATTCTATACCGTTCGCGTCAAAGTGAGCGACGGTTCCGACTCGATGGTACGTCAGTTCAACTTTGCCGTGACCGACGGTACAACAGGTATAGAACATGGGAAGACCGACGAAGAACAGACCGACGGTCCTATTTACGACCTTCAGGGCCGTCGCATACAGCGTCCGTCAAAGGGCATCTATATACAGAACGGACAGAAGCGACTGGCTCGTTAACTCGAAAAACAAATCCCGATTAGGGAATAAATCACATAGCAGGGTGCAGAGATACACAAAAAAAGTGTAACTTTGCACCCACTATGGTTTCTACGACATCGCCTGTTCAGGCACTCACCCAACAACGATTGCTACTCCAGATGGAGTATCAAGCCGAGAAAGAAGCCTTCCGCAAACAGACCGAAGAGATGGGAATGATGCGGAAGGTAAAGCGTGGCGATGCTTGGTATCCGTTGCAAATCACCAAGAGCTACTACAATTCGCTCAACCAACTGGCTGTGGAGGTGATGCGCACTACCGATACCGACATCGAGCACAACTTCGAATTTGGCAAACCCATCATATTTTTCTCCTGCGATAGTATGTCGCAAAAGGACGCCCGAATCAAGTATTTGTCGTTTACGGCTATGGTGAGCTATGTGGATGGCGACCGCATGGTGTGCGTCATTCCCAACGATGGCTATCTGCTGACACTTCAGCGCACCGACCATCTGGGTGTGCAATTATCGTTTGATGAGACCAGTTACCGATTGATGCTCGATGCACTCGACCGCGCCATACGTGCCAAAGGACGTCTGGCTTACCTTCGCGACCTCTTTTATTCGCGCAAAGAACCTGAAGTGCTGACGTTCGCACCCATGCATTTTCCCTATCTCAACACCACGCAGGAGGCGGCGGTCAACTTAGTGTTGCGTGCCAAGGATGTGGCTATAGTCCATGGTCCGCCAGGAACAGGAAAGACCACAACGCTCGTAGAGGCTATCCACGAGACTCTTATGCGCGAGAGCCAGGTGTTGGTATGCGCACAAAGTAACATGGCTGTTGACTGGATTTCGGAGAAATTGGCAGACCGTGGCATCCCCGTACTGCGGTTGGGCAACCCCACACGTGTTACCGACAAGATGCTGTCTTTTACTTACGAGCGGCGCTTTGAGGGGCATCCCGACTATCCACAACTATGGGCCATCCGCAAAGCCATACGTGATTTGCGTGCTCACCGAAAGCGCGGCGATGAGAAATACCACCAGAAAATGGAGAGTCTGAAAGGGCGTGCCACCGAATTGGAGATACGCATCAACCAAGAACTCTTCGACGATGCACGAGTGATTGCCTGCACTTTGGTAGGAGCCGGCCACCGACTGTTGGACGGCAGAAAGTTCAGCAGCCTCTTTATCGACGAGGCAGCACAGGCATTGGAAGCTGCCTGTTGGATTCCCATGCGCCGTGTGGGCCGAGTCATCCTTGCCGGCGACCACTGCCAACTGCCGCCCACGGTGAAGAGCATTGCTGCTCTCAAGGCTGGTTTGGGCCGCACATTGATGGAGCATCTGGTAGAGACAAAACCCTCGGCAGTCAGTCTATTGCAGACGCAATACCGCATGAACGAAGACATCATGCGCTTCTCTTCCGACTATTTCTATGATGGTAAGGTGGAGAGTGCTCCCGATGTGAAGTATCGTGGAATACTCGATTTGGACATTCCCATCGAGTGGATTGACACCAGCGGAGAGGAGATGCATGAGGAGTTTGTTGGCGATTCGTTCGGTCGTATTAATAAAAAGGAGGGAACGCTGACGCTCGAAACCCTTCAACATTACTTCGAGCGCATCGGCAAAGAGCGTCTGCTCGACGAGCGCATCAATGTGGGCATCATCTCGCCCTATAGAGCACAGGTGCAATACCTGCGCCGGTTGGTGAGCCGCAGCGAATACTTCAAGCCATTCCGAAGGCTTATCAGCGTCAATACGGTAGATGGATTTCAAGGGCAGGAACGTGACATCATCGTCATCTCGCTGGTGCGTTCCAATCAAGAGGGACAGATCGGATTCCTCCGTGACCTACGCCGCATGAACGTTGCCATTACTCGTGCACGTATGAAACTCATCATCTTGGGCGATGTGCCTACCATGACACGACATCCTTTCTATAAGCAGCTGTGGGACTATATACAACGGTTGAAGAGGAAAGAATAGAGAGAAAAACGAGTTTTCACTTTGCTCTTCACTCACTTAATCGTACCTTTGCGACGGTGTCGCCAAGGTACTAACGTTCGGAAATGCAAAAGAAAAACGAGTTTTCACTTTGCTCTTCACTCACTTAATCGTACCTTTGCGACGGTGTCGCCAAGGTACTAACGTTCGGAAAAGCAAAAGAAAAACGAGTTTTCCTTTTGCTTTTCGCTCACTTAATCGTACCTTTGTACCCAAAACCGAAAAAACAATTAAAATGAAGAAGTATATGATGATGGCCATGGCTGTACTGGCAATGGCCTCTTGTAGCGAGAAGAAATTCCATGTAGAAGGCACCATTGCCAATGCTAAAGACTCTGTGCTCTACCTCGAAAACGTGGGCATTGAGGAAATCAACGTAGTGGATTCTGTAAAACTGGACGGCGAAGGCAACTTCAATTTTGCTTGTGCACAAAACGATGCACCCGAATTTTACCGTCTGCGCATTGCAGACCAGATCATCAATGTAAGTATCGATTCTACCGAAACTGTGACCATCAAGACCAAATATCCACAAATGGCTACACAGTATGAAGTAAGCGGTTCAGAAAACTGTGAGAAGATTAAGGAACTTGCACTTAAGCAAATCGACCTGCAACAGCGGGTCATGGCTATCCAGCGCGACCCAGCTCTGACCATCGACCAAAGCAACGACAGCATCTTACGCATCATCAACGACTATAAGAATGATGTAAAGATGAACTATATTCTCAAAGAGCCCAACCGCTCTTATGCATATTTTGCACTGTTCCAGACCTTGGGCAACATGCTGCTGTTTAACCCTCGCAGCAACAAAGATGACATCAAAGTGTTTGCAGCGGTAGCTACCAGTTGGGATACCTACCATCCAGGAGCTGAGCGCGGAACCAACCTGCACAACATTGCCATCGAGGGCATGAAGAATGTGCGCATCAACGAGGCAGACCGTGCCAATACCATCGATGCCAGCAAGGTATCGACCACGGGACTTATCGATATTGCACTGACCGACAACCATGGTAAGGTGTGCCGTCTGAGCGACCTCAAGGGCAAGGTGGTGATGCTCGATTTCCATGTCTTTGGCACAGAAAACTCACCCAAGCGCATCCTGCTCTTGCGTGAACTCTATAACAAATACCATGCACAGGGCTTTGAGATTTACCAGGTAGCACTCGATCCCGATGAGCATTTCTGGAAGCAGCAAACCGCCGCACTGCCATGGATTAGCGTGCGCGACCCACAAGGCCTCGACTCACAGTCGCTTATCGTTTACAACGTACAAGGGCTTCCAGAATACTTCCTCATCGATCGTACCAACACTTTGCGCAAGCGCAGTCAGCAAGTACGTGACATCGAGGCTGAGATTAAGGCACTGCTGTAACAGTCTGGCAGACCGTCAGAACCATCAAGAAACAAGCATCGCACAGACCACCAAGTCTATGCGATGCTTATTTTTTGATGAATCCTATTACAGACTATTGTACTATAATGCGTGATGGATGAATGTTTCGGCTGATGCCCTTAATACTTTTGCGGAACTTAGAAACTCTGCAACCAACGGCGCAACTCCATCATCAATTCAAGATGATAGGGGAAGGACTGGAGGATGCCGAAACCATGTCCACCAGTGGGATAGATATGCATCGAGGCAGAAACACCTGCCTGACAGAGTTCCTCATAATAGCTGACAGCATTGATGGGTGATACCGCTTTATCATCGTTGGCTAATGCTATGAAGGCAGGAGGTGTGGCATGGGTCACGTGCTGCTCGTTGCAATAGTCGTTGATGAGTTTGCGCTTGGGATTCTTACCCAACAGATTATCGCGCGAACCCTGATGGGTGACACCTGTCTCCATAGAGATGACGGGATACATCAATATCTGGAAATTGGGCGCTGCATCGCCCTTAGAATGGGTGGCAATGGTCGAAGCGAGATGACCGCCTGCTGAGAATCCCATGATGCCCACTTGCTGCGGGTCGATATCCCAACTCTTTGCGTTGCGACGCACGGTGCGCATGGCCTCTTCAGCATCTTCGGCAGGCACTTTCCATACGCAATGGGGCATGCGATACTTCAACACAATGACGGCAATGCCCAAACTGTTGAAGAAGGGTGCCCATGCGGTTCCCTCTTTTTCAAATGCCAGATGAGTGTAGCCACCGCCTGGACAGATGACAATGGCGCGTCCTGTAGATTGGCTCTTCTTAGGCAGAAAGATGCTTATCTTCGCCATGTCGTTGGGGTCGCCATTATTGGTTTGTGGTCCCTGGGGCCACAGATTCAACTCCATGCCTTGCTGGGCATAAGCCGAAGCAGACACAAATAATAAGATTAAAAAAAGTAGTTTCTTCATAATAAAATGATATTTTTAGGTGCAAAGATACATATTATTATTGAAAAGTCTGTATCTTTGCACTACCAAAACGACAAATCATTACGACTATGAATAAAAGATTTCTTTCATTAATGGTGCTCGCCGGACTGACCATCGGAGCACAGGCAAAAGTAAAATTGTCGCATCTTGTGGGCGATAACATGATTATTCAGCAACAGAGTGACGTGCGCCTTTGGGGATGGGCAAAGCCCAAGAGCAAGGTAGTGGCTACCACTTCGTGGAGCAATGAGCGTAGCGAAGCTGTTGCAGGCAAGGACGGTAAATGGTTGCTGACCGTTAAATCGCCCAAAGCCAGCTATACCCCACTGAGCATTAGCTTTGACGACGGTGATGGAAAGGTTACTGTCAATAATGTATTGGCAGGCGAGGTATGGGTCTGCGCAGGCCAGTCTAACATGGAAATGCCTATCAAAGGATTCGGCAATTGCCCTGTGGAAGGCTACAACCAAGTAGTACTCGAAGCCAATAAGCATAAAGGTATTCACTATGTCAAAGTGCCCAGCATCATGAGCACAAAGCCTCTCGACGATGCCAACTGCGAATGGAAAGAGGCCAATGCAGACAATGTTAGCGAAGCATCAGCCACCGGTTACTTCTTCGCCAAGACTGTCAACGAGGCTATCGACGTTCCCGTTGGACTCATCATGGCAAACAAAGGAGGCAGCCGCGTAGAGAGTTGGCTCGACCGAGACTATCTGACCAAGAATACCAAAGAGGATTTAGACTCCACACACATGGTGAATAAATTCAAATGGGACTTTCTCTATCCACTTCTTTGGGGCAACGGCACCTTCAACCCAATACTCAACAGCACCGTGAAGGGCATCCTCTTCTATCAAGGCTGCTCTAACGTGGGCGACCCTGACGGTCAATACACCCAGCGACTGGCTGACCTTGTGGCTCAATGGCGCCGCGATTTCAAGCAGGGCGACATTCCCTTCTACTTCGTACAGATAGCTCCTTATCATAACGGCGACATCAACGGCGACGCTGGACCAAGATTGCGCGAACAGCAGTTCAATGCTGCCAAGGTCATCCCCAACAGTGGTATCGTATGCACCGAAGACCTCGTTTACCCCTACGAGGTAGAGCAAATCCATCCTGCACAAAAGCGTCAGGTGGGCGAACGACTTGCCTATCAAGCCCTCAACAAGACCTACGGCATGAAATCTGTCATCTGTGAGAGCATGACTTTCAAGGAGATGAAGATCGACGGCGATAAGGTTTTGGTACATTTCGACAACGAATACGGAGCCTACAGCCGTTTCGAAGGCATCGAAGGCTTTGAGGTAGCTGGTGCCGACCGCGTGTTCCACAAGGCTACCGCACGCCACACATGGGTTGATGCACCAGGCCCTTGGAACGAAGCCATCGTAGTATCAAGTCCTGAAGTGAAGGAGCCTGTGGCTGTACGCTACTGCTTCCGCAACTTCCAATTGGGCAATCTGGCCAATGCGGGAGGCCTGCCCCTGTTCCCATTCCGCACAGACAACTGGTAATATGAAACATCCTCTTGATATGTTTGCTTACTGCCCAATATGTGGCAGTAAGCAATTTGTTACTAACAATTTTAAGAGCAAGCGCTGCAAAGACTGTGGCTTCACCTATTATGCCAATGTTTGCGCTGCAACAGCAGCATTCATTGTCAACGATCGCGGCGAGATACTCGTGGTGCGCAGAGGTAAAGAACCCGCCAAAGGCACACTCGATTTGCCCGGCGGCTTTGTCGATATGGACGAAACCGTAGAGGAGGGAATGCGTCGCGAGATACAGGAAGAGACGGGCATCCATGCCACAAAGATGGAATATCTCTTTTCCTTCCCCAACCAATATCTATACAGCGGCATCACCGTACATACCATCGATATGGACTTTCTGGTACGTGTTCCTGCCGAAACGCGTGCCCGTGCTGCCGACGATGCTGCCGAATGTATGTGGATTCCCATACGCCATCTCCACCCAAAAGAGTTCGGACTGACCAGCATACGCCGTGCAGTGGAACGCTTTCTGGAAGTGGCACGCATCGAATAGGCCACACTTCCGTATGCACAAGTCGTTAGTCGGCAGTATTTTACACATTGCTCGTCACCGCTTCAAATATCACTTGGAACAGCAAAACAAATTGATTTGCTGACCAAAGTAAATTGATTTGCTGAGGAAAACAATTTGTTTTGCTGAGCAAATCAATTTATTTTGCTATCATATCCCCTATTCATTATATGTCTAACCAACGTCAATAACCTACCGAAAAAACATCCATAGCACTTCTATAGAATACCCATAAGCGAGGAAATTCAATGAGTTTGCTCAGCAAATTCATTGAAATTGCCCGGTAAATTCATTGAATTTAGTCAGCAAAATCATTGAATTTGCTAAGAAAAGCGACGTCTGAATATAGGCTGCCAGCATGCAAGTAGCTGAATAACAGACATTCAAGACATATCAACAAGACATTGGCAACAGAACACAGAAACACCATCGGCACAACGCTGAGGTATAGATAGCCGACGTTGAAGACAAGCAGACACCAACCAACTATCATGCGGCGAATAGTTAAGAAAACAAAAAAACACCTATATATATAAGGTGTAACCAAAACTTTTACCTACTTTTGCAGCCCGAACAATATTATTATCAAAGGTATGCAAAAGAATTTAGTCATTGTGGAGTCGCCTGCCAAGGCCAAAACAATAGAAAAGTTTTTGGGGAAAGACTATAAGGTCATGTCAAGTTACGGACACATCCGTGACCTCAAGAAGCACGACATGAGCATCAATACCAGCACACTCGAACCCGAATATGAAATACCAGAAGAGAAAGAGAAACTGGTAAAGGAACTCCAGACAACTGCCAAGAAAGCTGAAAAGATATGGCTCGCATCCGATGAGGACCGCGAAGGAGAAGCCATCTCATGGCACCTTTGCGAAGTACTCGGACTCGATGAAGAGAAAACAAGCCGTATCGTGTTCCACGAAATCACAGAGCCTGCAATTCTCAAGGCCATCGAAACACCACGTCACCTCGATATGAATCTGGTCAATGCACAACAGGCCAGACGTGTACTCGACAGACTCGTGGGATTCAAACTATCACCCGTGCTCTGGAGAAAAGTAAAGCCCTCACTCTCTGCAGGACGTGTGCAGAGTGTGGCACTAAGACTTATTGTGGATCGCGAACGCGAGATACAAAACTTCAAGAGCGTACCCTTCTATAGCGTAAGCGGCGTGTTTGGAGTGGTCAATGCAGACGGTTCACAGACCGAAGTAAAGGCTCAACTCAACAAGCGCTTCAAGACACACGATGAAGTACTGGCATTCCTCGAGAAGTGTAAAGACGCATCATTCATAGTAGAAGAGGTGACCAAGAAACCTACCAAACGCACACCAGCTCCCCCATTCACTACTTCTACGCTCCAACAGGAAGCTGCACGCAAACTCGGACTCACCGTGAGTCAGACCATGATGGTGGCACAACACCTCTACGAAAACGGACTTATCACCTATATGCGTACCGACTCGGTCAACCTGTCGGCACTATGCACCGAAGCAAGCCAACAGATTGTCACCTCACTCTATGGCGACAATTACAGCCGACCAAGACAGTATCACACCAGTTCGAAAGGCGCACAAGAGGCACACGAGGCCATCAGACCAACCTATATGGACCGTACAGAGATTACGGGAACACCACAGGAGAAACGCCTCTATGAACTGATTTGGAAGCGTACTGCTGCCAGCCAGATGGCAGACGCAGAACTCGAAAAGACTACCATCAGTATTGCCATGAGTGGAACATCAGAACTCTTCGTGGCACAAGGCGAAGTGATTACCTTCGACGGATTCATCAAAGTATATCGTGAATCATTTGACGACGATGACAATCAAGACGAGGAAATGGCAAAACTGTTGCCTCCTTTGAAACAAGGCGAAGAACTGCAACGCCGCGAAATACAGGCTGTAGAGCGATTCAGCCAAGGACCTTCACGATACAACGAAGCTTCATTTATCAAAAAAATGGAGGAACTCGGCATCGGACGACCTTCTACCTATGCACCAACCATCTCTACTATCCAACAGCGCAAATATGTGCACAAAGGTGACCGAACTGGAACTGAACGCAACTACACTATCGACACGCTCAAAGGACTCCAGATCAAAACCACAGAACGCACAGAGGTGACTGGGTCTGACAAGGGAAAACTGCTGCCTACAGATATCGGTATCGTGGTCAACGACTTCCTCATGGAACACTTCAAGGAGATCATGGACTACAATTTCACCGCTAAAGTGGAACTCGACTTCGATAAGATTGCAAGTGGAGAAGAGCAGTGGAAAGACATGGTAAAACAATTCTACGACGGATTCGAACCTATCGTAGAGAAGACCATCAATGCACGCGACGAGCACAAAGCCGGCGAACGGCAGTTGGGAACAGACCCCAAAAGCGGACGACCCGTATTCGTTAAAATCGGACGATTCGGTCCTGTCGTACAGATAGGATCTGCAGACGATGCAGAAAAGCCACTCTTCGCACAGATTCCAAGCGACAAGAGCATCGAAACCATTACATTGGAAGAAACACTCGAACTCTTCAAACTGCCACGCACCGTAGGAGAATTTGAAGGATCGCCAGTAGTGATAGGCAACGGACGCTTCGGACCTTACATCCTCCACGACAAGAAATACACCTCACTGCCTAAGGATACAGACCCCATGGCGATTACACTCGACGAGTCGATAGCACTCATACGCGAAAAGCGCGAACAGGACCAGAAGCGCCACCTCAAGGTGTTTACCGAAGATCTCGACCTCGAAGTCATCAACGGACGATATGGCCCATACATCGCCTACAAGGGTAAAAACTACCGACTGCCCAAAGCACTCCATCAGAAAGCAGCAGAACTGACATACCAAGAGTGCATGGATATTGTCAACACATCCATTCCCACAAAGAAAAAATGAGACGCATCATACTGATAGGCTATATGGGTTCGGGGAAAACCACAGTAGGCAAAGCCCTCTCCAAAGAGACGGGCATGATGTTCTACGACCTCGACTGGTATATAGAAAGCCGCATGAGAAAAACTGTGGCACAAATCTTTGCGGAAAAAGGCGAAGAGGGATTCAGAAAAATAGAACACAACATGCTCCACGAAGTGGCGGAATTTGAAAACGTCATCATCAGCTGCGGCGGTGGAACACCATGCTTCTTCGACAACATAGACTATATCAACCAACAGGGAGAGGTGGTCTATCTCAAAGCTACACCCGAAGTGCTCTATCGACATCTGCTGATGGGAAAGGTCGAAAGACCACTCATCAAAAACAAGACACCAGAAGAACTCATTGCCTATATCACCGAACAAGTCGCCAAACGCGAGGAATTCTACAACAAAGCACGATACACACTCGACGTCAGTCTCATGGACAACTACGAGAAAATACAACTCAGCGTAGATCAACTGCGCCAACTGCTCAACATCTGAAATCTATTCTCATCCACAACAAATCCCACTCTGTCAAGACATGAAGAAATGGACTATTGAAGATTCTAAGGAACTCTACAACATCAACGGCTGGGGCACCAGCTATTTCGGCATCAACGAACAAGGCAACGTCTATGTCACTCCGTTTAAAGACGGAACACAGATTGACCTGCACGAAGTGATGAACGAACTCGCTCTGCGCGATGTAGAATCACCCGTACTACTGCGTTTCCCTGACATTCTCGACAACCGTATCGAGAAAACATGGAGTTGCTTTAAGAAAGCAGCAAAGGAGTATGACTACAAAGGTGAGAACTATGTGGTCTATCCCATTAAGGTCAATCAGATGCAACCCGTAGTAGAAGAAATCATATCTCACGGACGCAAATTCAATCTCGGACTTGAAGCGGGATCAAAACCAGAATTGCACGCGGTCATTGCCATGCAGTGTCAGAGCGACAGCATCATCATCTGCAACGGATACAAAGATGAAAACTACATCGAACTGGCTTTGCTGGCACAGAAAATGGGTAAGCAGATATTCATTGTGGTGGAGAAAATGAACGAGTTGGAAATCATTGCCAACAAAGCAAAGAAGATGGGTATCAGGCCTAACATCGGCATACGCATCAAACTCGCATCATCCGGAAGCGGTAAATGGGAGGAAAGTGGAGGCGATGCCAGCAAGTTCGGACTCACCAGCGCAGAACTGCTGGAAGCTCTCGACATGCTCAACAAGAAGGGCATGCGCGACTGTTTGAGACTCATCCACTTCCATATCGGAAGCCAAATCACCAAAATCAGACGCATACAGACTGCACTCAGAGAGGCTTCACAATTCTACATACAGCTCCACAAGATGGGCTACAACGTAGATTTCGTAGATTGTGGAGGCGGACTCGGAGTGGATTACGACGGCACAAGGTCACCATCCAGCGAGAGTTCAGTCAACTATTCTATACAGGAATACGTAAACGACTGTATCTACACCTTCGTTGATGCGGCCAATAAAAACAATCTGCCCCACCCCAATCTGATAACAGAAAGCGGGCGATCGCTGGCTGCACACCACTCGGTATTGGTTATCGACGTGCTCGAAACAGCATCGCTACCCGAAATGCCGGAGGAGTTTGAACCCGATGAGAATAGCCACCAACTGGTGAAAGACCTATACGAAATATGGGACAACCTATCACCAAGAAACGTATTGGAAGACTGGCACGATGCAGAACAAATCAGAGAAGAGGTGCTCGATCTCTTTGCACACGGCATCGTTGACCTCAAGACAAGAGCGGAAATTGAGGCGATGTACTGGAGTGTGTGCCATGAAATCAATGCATTGGCAAAGAATCTGAAACACATACCGGAGGAGCTGATGAACATCGACAAACTGCTTGCCGACAAATATTTCTGCAACTTCTCACTCTTCCAGAGCCTCAGCGACTCATGGGCCATCGACCAGATGTTCCCTATCATGCCTATACAGCGACTCACCGAACGGCCCACACGAAACGCAACACTACAGGATATCACCTGCGACTCCGACGGAAAGATTGCCAACTTCGTAACCAATCGCCACAACTCCCACTCGCTGCCGGTGCATCCGCTACGTCGCAACGAACCCTACTACTTAGGAGTTTTCCTCGTAGGAGCCTATCAGGAAATTCTCGGCGACATGCACAACCTCTTCGGCGATACTACCGCAGTACACATTTCCGTTAAGGACGGACAGTATCACATCGACCAGGTGATCGACGGAGAAACCGTTGCTGAGGTGCTCGAATATGTGCAGTATGAACCCAAGAAACTGGTAAGACAACTGGAAATATGGGTTACCAAGAGCGTCAAGCAAGGTAAGATCACACTCGAAGAGGGTAAGGAATTCCTTTCTACCTACCGCAGCGGACTCTACGGTTACACCTATTTAGAATAATAACTGCCGGTTGTCAACAACCGCAGAAACATCACACACCGACGGTACAGACCGTCAACAACTGTTGGCTCTGACCAATCCGGTCAGGGCCAACAATAGTTAAAGAACAAAAAGAAACAAGTGAAACACTGCATATTACGCAAATTTATTACTAATTTTGTATGTGCAACATCACAACAATAAAAATGTTATGGAAAAAATAACCATCGTAAAAGTAGGCGGTGCGGTCGTTGAAGACGAAGCACAACTGACACAGTTACTCAAAGACTTTGCTGCCATCGAAGGGAAAAAAGTACTTGTACATGGCGGAGGACGACGAGCCACAAAGGTGGCTGCAGCACTCGGCATTGAGAGCAAGATGGTCAACGGAAGACGTATCACCGATGCCGACATGCTCGAAGTGGTAACCATGGTCTATGGCGGACTGGTCAACAAAAACCTCGTGGCACGACTGCAAGCTGCGGGAGTGAACGCACTCGGACTGACTGGCGCCGACATCGACGTCATCCGCAGCCATAAGCGCCCCATCAAAGACGGTATCGACTTCGGTTTTGTGGGCGATGTGGAAAAAGCCAACGGACAAATGCTCCACACCCTCATCAACGCAGGAATCACTCCCGTCATGGCGCCGCTGACACACGACGGACAGGGACATATACTCAATACCAACGCCGACACCATTGCCGGAGAAACCGCTAAAGCACTTGCACCCTACTACGATGTTACACTCATCTATAGTTTCGAGAAGAAAGGCGTGCTAAGCAATCCCGACGATGACAACAGCGTCATCAGCGAAATCACACGAGAAGACTTTGAGAGATACAAGGCTGACGGAACCGTAGCAGGGGGCATGATACCCAAACTCGACAATGCTTTCGATGCCATCGACGCCGGGGTAAAACGCGTGATCATCACCCTTGCAACAGCCATCGACGGACAACACGGCACCGTCATCCGATAATTTAGAGAAAAAAATATCCATCATTCTGTAACTTTCACTTTCCACAATCGTCTTATATATAGAGAGGATGAAAAAAATCAGTTTTCGAAATGACATCCTGCCACTGAAGAATCTACTCTACAGGCTGGCGCTCCGCATCACTCTCGATCCTGCGGAAGCAGAAGATGTCGTACAGGAAACCATGATAAAGGTATGGAACCGGCGAGACAGCTGGGATACGATAGACAATATCGAAGCCTTCTGCACCACGACATGCCGCAACCTCTCGCTCGACAAGACACGGCGCATGGGACGACAGGAAGCATCGCTCGACAGCGTAGCAACAGACCCTGAAGACCACAGCAGCGCGTCAAACCCCGAAGAGCAGGCAATGCAACGAGACCGGGTGGCACTCATCCGACAACTCATAGACAGACTGCCAGAGAAGCAAAGATGCGTCATGCAACTGCGGGATATCGAGGGGAAGAGCTACAAAGACATTGCCACCTTGCTCGACATCAGCGAGGAACAAGTGAAGGTCAATATCTTCAGGGCACGTCAGGCTATCAAACAACAATTTAAGAAAACAGAGAATTATGGACTATAAGTACATCGAACAACTTTTGGAACGTTACTGGAAAGCGGAAACCTCTATCGAAGAAGAGGACATCCTCCGTGCGTTCTTCAGCCAACAGGACATTCCTGCGGCACTGAAGCAATACCAGCCGCTATTCACCTGCCAACAGGAAGATGCCGACATCAAGTTGGGCGATGACTTCGATGAACGCATCTTGGCACTCACAGAAGATACCGAAGTGAAGCCCGTCAAGGCTCGCACCATCTCTCTGCAACAGCAGTTGAGACCGCTCTTCAAGGCCGCAGCAGTCATTGCCATCATCTTCTCTGTAGGTGGAGCCCTTCAGCATCCATGGGATGCCAGTTGGAACGACCCACGAATCGACTATGCCAACTCCTATATCCAGCAGATTGACACAGCCGACACCATAGTGCCCATGCAGGCGGAAAACATCACCGATGCCCCTGCCGACAGCAGCAAAGCTGTCAATGAGACACTACACAAAGAATGATACATTTCTATGCTTTCTCTATATTTAAATCATTTCAACATTAAAACAACAACGAAACTGTGAAGTTTCACTTCTCTCAAATTTTTCATAACATACTAACGAAGCGGGCCACCCATCAATAATGATAGGTGGCCCGTCGTACTTTTTGTCGCTAAAGTCCTGAAACTGTTTATGGCTTAGATCATAAACCGAAATGCCGCAACCGTCATTCGGTCGTTCTAACGGCCTGTCGGCGATGTTGACCAACCGGACGACATCAGTTCTGACTGTCGGCACGCTTCATCTGCAGATACAACTGCCACAAGGCTGGAATAAGTATCATCAACGAGAATCCTGCTGCCATCAGCGCATGTTGCTCACTTCCGAAGATATCTACCAGCTTCACATCAGCCTGTTGATACATATTGGAAACGATATACGCAGCACTGTTGTTCACCCAGTGATACACCATTCCGGGAATGATTGAACCCGTGCGCCAATACATCCATCCCAACAGCAAACCGCCAATAAAGGCATAGGGCATTTGGGCAGGATTGCCATGCACCAGACTGAAAAGCAAAGCAGATACGACTATTGCCTTCCATGGTGTCAGCTTCTCAAGCAGTACGCGAAGCACTGCACCACGGAACACGACTTCCTCTACCAAAGGGGCCAACAGCCCGACGACCACATATCCCCAGTAGTTGGCCATCAAATTGCCCATCTCCATTTCTATCAGGTTAGGCAACTCAGGAAGATGCTCCTGCAACCAAGTAAAGGGAATTGCCATGCCTATTGATGCCAGTGCAGTCCAAAGCAGAACGCTCCAAGGACGTGTCAGCAACCAACTGGGCGATAAGGGTGTCATCCGTTTCCACAAGAAAACAACAAGGGCAAGGACATTGGCAGCCGACAAACCGATAATCATCTGTGTTGTTTTGTCAACCACCACCGCTGTGCTTCCTATCAATAGGCATATGCCTTCTACCACATTCATGACCACCACCTGGATGGCCACAAACAGCAAAACATATAATATTGCCTTTTTCATCTATTTCATCTATTTAATTGATTTATCTTATTTCTACAGCTGTCAACTACTTGCCGCATACTGTTTCCTGCGCCTCTGCATCGGCACGAAGCAGCTGCAAGGCGTCGCTCTGATCCTTTGCCAACTGCGCTTTCAGGGCTGAGGCATCGGCAAAACGCTGTTCGTCGCGCAACCTACCGACAAAGCGCACACGCACAGTCTGTCCATAGAGATTGCCGTTATAGTCGAAAAGATGCACTTCGAGCGTTGTAGGCCGACCGCCAAACGTTGGGCAATGGCCGATGTTCATCATGGCAGGCAGCGTAGGTCCATCCACACCGATTGTTGCCCATACGGCATAAACCCCAGCCTTAGGCAGCAGTTTATGGGTATCGGGCGAGAGATTGGCAGTGGGATAGCCAATCTTCATACCGATCTGTTCGCCGCTGACCACTTGACCTTCGAGACTATAGTCGCGTCCAAGACAGTGGTGCACCTTGTCGAGCGCACCGTCAGCCAACAGTCGTCTGACCATCGACGAACTCACAGGGCAGTCTTCTTCTGTGATGTTGCACGGCTCAAGCGTCTCAACATCCATATCCATCTCCTGCCCATAGCGCACATAGTCGCTAAAGCCAGCAGATCGATCGTGGCCGAAACGGTTGTCGTAACCCGTCAGCAGAAGCTTCACGCCAAGTTGTTGGCGCATCAGCAACATAAAGTCGCAGGCAGCCAAGCCAGCCATCTCTTCAGTAAACGGCAGTACCACGCAACGCTGCACACCGGTGGCGCACAGCAATTGCAACCGCTCATCGAGTGTTGTCAGCAGCGGAGGACACTTGTCAGGACATACCACACTGAGTGGATGGCGGTCGAACGTGATGACCGTAGATATCAGTTTTCGCTCGCGTGCCTTATCTGCCAGTTGTTCGAAAACAAAGCGATGTCCACGATGCACACCGTCAAAAACTCCGATGGTTGCCACCGACAATCCTTCGAGTTGCATCGCCTTATCGTATATTAATATTTCCATTTCGGGTACAAAATTACAAAATTTCATGCAATTAGTTGCGTATTTGCAAAAAAAGTAGTACCTTTGCACCGCAAAAATTTGCGGACTTGTAGCTCAGTTGGTTAGAGCAACAGACTCATAATCTGGAGGTCCCAGGTTCAAGCCCTGGCTGGTCCACACTTCTATTACAGCGACTTACGAGTATTCGTAGGTCGCTGTTTTTCGTTTCTGCGTAAACCATGTAGAAACAAACGATTTGAATCGGAAGCGCTGTTTCGTTTCTGCAGCGATGAATTGGCGAGTAAGGTGTAAGGATTCAGAGGGGAACGGTAGAAAAAACGAGGAGACATCAAGGCTTTTTTAATTTTTTTCTTTACCTTTGCAATCAGAAATAATAAGGTAAAGAGAAAAGCAATACCGAAGGATTGAAAACTAAAGACAAAACACAAAGCATGAAAAAAAATATCTTGATTACCCTCTGCCTGCTCATACTGTCAGCCACCATAACGTGGGCACAGGATGCCAACTTTTCTGAGATTCATTCAAACACCAGCCAACAGTCGCGCACACCTGAGGGTGACCGCCATCACTATGGACTATGGGCAAAAGACAAACTGATGTCGCCACCTCAGTTTAAGTCGCACTGGAAGTCGGCAGCAGACTCTATCCAGAAGCGTCGCGAGTTTGTCAATCTCTGTGGCAAGGCGTTTGGCTATTACGACGAGAAAGATGCGCTAAACACGGTTATCTATGGCGACAGCGCCCTGCGCACAGGTTTTGATAATGACCAGATATACTTCTATGTGGCACTCTCCTACGAGCAATTGGGCGACTACAAACAGGCTGAGCGCACCTTTAAGCAGGCTCGCTCGCGTGGCATTCCCAATGCCGGCAGAGCGCTGAAGGCTTTCCGCAAGCGCATGAAGGAAATGAAGGAAGCCTCCAAGAAGTAACCTACCCTTGCAGGCAGGAAGATTGAGGCAACCTACTTGTATTATATAGTAGGTACGCAGGCGCACGCGCGATGTTGCAAAATTTCGACCACTCGACCACCAAAACCGCATAACGCGCTATGCGTGTGCAGTTTACGTGTGTGGTCGATTACGCTGACTCGCGGTGTTCGACCACCATTCGACCACCCTTCGACCACCAGCCATCTGCCGTTACCATCACAGAAACAGCTTGACCAAAATAGCCACCAATACACAATTTTGCATGTTCTGACGACCGGCAACACCATTGTCAAACGTTGGACAAGACTATTGCATAATATTTGACACCACTATTTTCCGATATTTGAAACGATTTGTTTCCAACGTTGAAAAGGCCCTTGTCTAACGTTGGACAACACTCTTATCTAACGTTGGACAACACTCTTATCTAACGTTGGATAACACCTTTATCAAACGTAGGATAACACTCTTATCTAACGTTTGACAATAACTTTGTCAGCCGTTTGAAAATGCCTGAAAATAATTTTTATTTACTTTGTGTGAATATCCGCCATGTTAATCGGGAAAAGCATGTGTGGTCGAAGCGTGGTCGAAAGCACGGGTTTGGAACAATCGACCACAGCCTGAAGATGCTGTCTCATAGCCGATTACACCACATCTGTGGTCGTGTGGTCGAAATTTTTAGAAAAATTAAATTTTAAGGATTCCAAGTGGCAGCACCCTGCCGCCCATCCGAGATGATTGCTGTCTCAATACCACCCTCCCGTCAGAAGGGTCGCCACTTGGAGGACTGGCAGATTCTGAGCCATGTGCCCATAGGGCAGACGAAGCGACAATACGGACGAACAACCACGAAAGACAATAGCACAAAGGCGATGGCGATGGCGATGACCACCCACGATGCCGACTGGAAGATGAATGCGGCAAACGGTTCATAGTCGGTCCAATCTGCCCACACCCCTGTCCAGATGAGGATCATCAGCACGCACCATAGCAGTTTTCGGAAAATGTCCAATCCCCGCACGAGGCGGGCACCCATCTTCACCTTATAGCTGACACACCGACTTGCCATATACTGCAGCGATCCGAATGGGCACAGGTGGGTGCAATAGTATGACTTATGGCCTATCAACGGATAGACCAAAGCGACCAAAAGCATGAGACAAGGCACCGCTACCGCCAGCGGATTCATGCCGTGTGCCATATATCCCATGAGCGAGGTATAGGACAGGAAGGATCCACACCATAAGCCGAGCACCACCACATTGAGCGTGGATTGGCAGAAGCGGTAGGTTTTGTTTTTCACAAACAACGGCAGGATGGCAGCCATCAGCACCACCAGGATGCCGGCTATGTTTTTTACCGACCAGTCGAAAGACGGTTGCGCAATGGTAGCCTGTGCGCGACGGGCATACGCCAATCCGCGTTGCACGTTGCCGATAATGGCTTTCGAAGAAAAGGTAGCGCCCGACACCGCATCCACCTGCAGAGCCTCAGCCTCTTCCGTGGTTTTGCCGTTCCACCGGGAAAGCAGCACCGCTGCCGTTTCAAAGAAATCTTCCGTCTCCTGATTGGGCAACGCCTTGATATGCTCCACCCTGTTGTCTTTGATGGTAATCAGGAGTGGAACCGTTCCGGCATAGCCGATAATATCTGATGCGATCGACGTGGTATTCACCACCATAGATCCATCGTCGAGCACCTGCAAGGTGTCGTTGTCGGCTTGGTGGGCTGTGGCTGTTGTCGCCTGGAAGTCGTGGCCGGGCAACGAACCATGTTTCGCCAGGGCAATCGAAGCGAGAATCAGCAATCCCGCCAACAGGCTGCCCATTTGTCGCATAGCATCTTTCTTCTTCATCATCAATACTTGTCGTTGTGATAGATCATCGTGTTTTCGTGCACAAAGATACGGCGATTATTTCTAATCTCCAATTTTTCCAACACAAAATAAAGGATTCCTCCACCCCACTTGTCCGTTTGTCTGTTGCCCCACACAGCAATTCCACAAGGTGAAAAACGCATATAAATAGGTGGAAATCATAAAATTATTGGGATTTACGCTTGTCATTTTCACAAATATTCGTATCTTTGCACCCAGAGAATCACTATACTTATCGTTTCCGAAATAACGAACAAACAAAAAATATAATTATAGATCTATGAGAAAACTATTATTGTTATGTGCCTTGATTACAGCATCGGGTACATTCTTTTTGAGCTCCTGCTCTAAAGACTCAAACCTCTACGATCCCAATCAGAAGGTCAATGAGTACAACAACAGTTGGAACCAGCAGTTTGGAGCTATCGACCCTACACAAGACTGGAATGTAGCAACCACCGTTAGCGCAACAGCCGCTTGCCCCACCATTGCCGGTGAGAGCGAGATGCGCATCTATTCTGATGCTCCGCTGGAAGACGAAAGCAACCTGATGGCAGTTACCAAACTGACCAATGGCGCAGGCAGCATCTCGTTTGATGCCAAGAAGGCTGCCAACCACGTATTCGTTTCTATCAAAAACAGCGAAGGTCTCTTCAAAATCTACAATTACTATGCTATCGTAAACGGCACAGTAAACATCACCCCATCAGACTATATCACACCAACTCGCAGCGGATTTACACGTGCTGCCAATTGCCCGGTGGAAAAAGGTGAGAAGAAAGTGCTGAACAACCAATACGAATCATTAGTCAAAGATATGATTTGGTGGAACTGGACTACAAAAACCGTTGAAGAATGGAAAAAAGTTTACCAAGGTCAAAGTGTTCAGTATAACAACCCTGGTCCTTTCACCACAGAATCTATCGTAACCAAAAACGCAGACGGTTCTATCAACTATACAGTATTTGACTTCTCAAATGCCGAGCTTAAGCCTGAGGCAAAATGGGTTGGATCTACCAAGAATATTGAAATCACCCTGCTCAAAGGTGTTGCTCAAGAAGAAGCAGTTCCCTGCTGGACATTGGGTCAAGGCTACAAGCTCTTCGGTCCTGGCTCATTCTTCATGGAGAGCCAGAAGTACTACAGCAGCAAAAAACTTAACATCTACACCAATGGTCTTGAAGACTTGAAGCAGGTGGAGAAGGGATTCTCTATCGTTACCGAAGGTGGAGAAATCAAAATGCCAGTAGTATATGGTGCGACACAAATTTCAGACCGCCTCGGCTACATTTACTACAAAGACGGTCAAGACCCATTGACCCAGCCCCACTACATTTTGATTAACGATGCACGTCCTCAGAGCAACATCTATTTCAACAGATGGAAAGGACAAACCCTTAATGATAACATGGCATTGTCAAACTGGAGCGAACCACAGAAGTCGCTTTGGGGCATACCCAAAGACACCAAGATGTATGGCACTTCATACAAATTGGCTTTCTTCGGCGAGAACCACGACCAAGAAGCTACCTACGATTTCCCTGCTGGCTACCACATCGTGTTCTTCATCGCACCATATCAGCCAAACAACAACGATTACAGCAACCACAATGGTAGCTACAATGATGGCACCTACAACTACTCGTTGCCCGAACTGAACAAGCGCATCAACCACTTAGACCAAAAGGACTGGGAGATTTCTAAGCCTACCTACGATCCCACTCGTGGCGCTATCAAAGCTGCCTCTTGGACATTCAACGGACAGACATTCCTTGGATTTGAAGATGGTGGTGGCGATGAAGACCTCAACGACATCGTATTCTGGGTAGAAGGACAATACAAGACTCCAGAACCTCCAATCACCGTGCCCGACCCAGATCCACTGCCCGAACCACAGTCTGAATCATGGATTATCGCATGCGAAGACTTGGGTAATACCGACGATATCGACTTCAACGACGTAGTGTTCAGCGTTAGCCATACCGCTGGCGAAACCACAGCGAAAGTCACTCCGCTGGCTGCAGGTGGTGTGCTGCCTTCAAACATCTACCACGGTGGCAACAACCTCGGCGAAATCCACAACCTCATCAATGGTGCACAGCCCAATGCCAACGGACAGTATTCTATGCTCAACACCGGCAGCAAGGGCACTCCCGGTAGCGCAATCACCATCAACGTGCCTGCCAACTACTCTGTAACCAACCATGGTTTCACAGTAAAGGTGAAAGACCAGAACGAGTCTATCGTGCTTGAGTCAGCAGAGATTGGCACAGCTCCCCAGATGCTTGTATTGCCAGGCGAATGGGCATGGCCTACCGAGCGTACTCCTATTGGTACCGCCTTCCCCATGTTTGTAAATTGGAGCAAGGCTGCCAATACCGCAATCGACTGGTATAAGAGTCCCGTAGAAGGTAAGGTGGTGAAGTAATTCACTACTCCCTATACAATCCCCCAATCACCCTAAGCAACTCCCACCCTACCTGGGTAGAGTTTCTTAGGGTGATTTGTTTGTTTCATCCCCTTGCAGGAAGACCATACCCTGCATCGCATTCCCCATTCCCTTCGGGATGCGTTCGGGATGTGTTCGGGATGAATATGATATGGATATAGTATGGGTTTAGTATGGATTCGGGAAAATAAAACTGAGCCAACCTGATAAGGAAGGCTCAGTTGGTCATATAGCAGATGGTCGTTGCTATTATCTATAGGTATTGGTATTATCGGGATAGAGATACCAGTCGCGTGCATTATAGCGGTCGCGTCCCCAGTCGAAGAAAGAATGGCTGGGCGTGCAGTAAGCACCATCATAACCGTTAGCTCCGAGCGTTCCTATCACTTTTCCTTCGCGGGCATAACGGAAATCCGTAGCCACGAGCAAAGCCCAAATATAGTTTTTAGAATAAACCTCCTGGTTGGCACCGTTTATATATTGGTGGATCACTTCGTCAGCTTTATACGTCATGGTGTGGGTTTCAAAATATCCGCCATTATAGGAAGTGACTGCAAAGAGGTCAAGATCCATCATGTTGAAATCGTTGAAGGAGGCACGGCTCGACTGATGAAACAACACACGAAACTCACGCTTCACCGTTCCCACCTTCATTCCCAACTTGCCGGTAGTAGCTACCTCAGCCATATCTTCGTCGGTCATGGTGTTGTAATAACAGCGCACCACCTGCTGCGCATTGTCCATAGACCCTTTGCTGATGGCATAGTGGGCATCGCAGAATAGCGGAATACACACGTCGCGGTTGGCAGGATTCACCTCGCTCGTCTTCTCTATAAACTTGCGGCCCTCGGTTGTCGGCACAAAACTGCTGCCGTATTTATAATAAGGATAGGTGTCTTCTGCCTCGTAAGTAGTACCCACCACGGCGGTATTCACCCCTTTCAGGCGCATGGCAGCACCTATGGGGTTGACCGTTCCCACCGCTTTGAGATTGGTGGAAATAATCAGCGTATCGGGATCGGTGGTGTTGACAGCATAGCGCTTGTTGAGCTGAACGCCCATCACCAAGTCGTTGAAATCGTAGTCGCCAGGCTGTGGAAACGCATCTTCAAAACAGAATGTATAGGGTTGCGGACTTACTCCAGCCAACATGGCAGGCGTAGAACCACGCAAATAGGCACTGCTGAGGTCGGCTGTGATGTTGACCTCATTGGTTCCAACGGCAATACGAGCCTCTTTCACTTCGCCCGCCGCATCGACAATAGCTATCCATAGCTCCGAAAGAACCGTCGGACACGACACGTTGACCGACTGCCTGTTGGCTCCATTGAGTTTCACATGTTGCAACAGTCGGGTTGTTGAAACGGCAGGAATGCCCGTGAACATATAAACCTCATAGCTGTCGGCAGAAGGCAGTATGACCGACATGGTGAGTTCTCGTGCCGTAGCCCAAGTATGTCCTGCATCAAAGTCCTTAACAGGAAATTCCTCTGCCACCAGATCAACATATCTTTGTTTTTGGAAAAACTCATGTTGACAAGCAGTCAGCACAAGCGTTGCCATTGTTGCGGCAATCAATAGTTTCGGTTTATTCATATTTGTTCGTAATAAAAACAGGATACAAAGTTAAGTAAAATAATGTATATCAGCACTATTCTTGTTGAAATTATGATTTTTTAACATACTGTTAACTATACAAAAACGAAAAAGTTTTTATCTTTGCACCCACAATGGAAAGACTCTATATATAACGAAAACGAGCCAACCGTTTAATCTCATAGAATTATCAACAACAGTAAAATTAAAAATCGAGAAAATGAAAAAGATTCTTTTTGTAGGAATTACAGCCTTAGCCATGGCAAGTTGTACGCACGATGACTATGCCCCTGTTAGTAAGCAAGAGCAATATCAAGCTGTCTTCGAAAAGGAGTTTGGTGCAGTCAATCCTAATGTTAACTGGGGATTCACTCCTCAGCAAGTATTCACATTCGACAAGGATGGCAAGCTCATTGGTACTCGTGCTGCCAACCCCAATTCCAACCAATGGGCAGACTATGTGACCGTGCCCACCAAACTGACCGACGCTCAGAAAGAGGTAGTACGCAAATGGTTCCAGAACAACCCAAACCCTCAAGGTCAAAAAGTCAACTGGAGCGACTTCTTTGTAGAGCAAGTGTATAAAGGTGGTAAAAAAACCGAAGGTTCAAAGACACCCGAAACTTACTACACCTTTAACGATGGTGTCCAAACCCAAACTACGATTACTGGTTCCAATCAGATGGACTGGCTGGCTTGTGGTAGCAAAAAAGATCACGTCAACAACTTCAACGGTGCTGATGGAAACATCATGTATATGTATGACTCCAGTACCGATTGTTTTGGTTTCCACGAATCTCATGGAGATAAATACTACGACGACTCATACGTGCTGATCTCTGGTGACCAAATCGACAAAAGCGTGGCAGGCATGTATTTTGTAGGTTTCGACTATAAGATGCAAAAATACGACAACGGAGATACAAGAGTCAACCCCGACGGATACTATAGCGACTGGATTGTCAGAATAGCTCCAGGCCTCAACGCTCCAGGTACAGCTGCTATGCGCGTCATGGTAGAGGATATCATCGATAGCAATCTGGCTTCTGTACAGACCAGCGACTGGGACTTCAACGATGCTGTATTCGATGTAAAATTCGAGTACAATTGGAAAGATGGTCACAATCAAAAATTTGCTGTCATCACTTTGCACGCAGCTGGTGGTACGAAGTATCTCACCATCGGTGGACAGGGTGACAAAGGTGTAGAGGTGCACAAAGCTCTCTGTGTAGAAGAACAAGGCACTATGATCAATACCGGCAACGGAGCCACACGTCCTGTAGCCATCTTCCGCATCCCTGTGGCAGACAATGTGAACAATGCCAACGATATTCCCGTTTATGTAGGCGCACAAGAACTGACAGCTCAGAAGGGCGAAGCTACCCAAAAGCTTTGCGTACCTACAGACGTAAAATGGATGAAGGAGCGCGTACAGTTCATAAATACCTATGAGAAGTTCAAGGACTATGTCAACAGTAACACTCCTGACAACTGGTACAAGAGTGTCAAAAACCAAGAAAATTTATACTAATTCTTTATAATCATATAGACACAGGAGGAAGCGTGTCGGCGTATTGCCGACACGCTTTTTCTATGAAAAGACCAGCATATATTTGGCGTTGTGACAGAAAAAGTGTAATTTTGTTGGCTGTATGGTTTTAAATTATATTTGGGTAGCATTCTTCATCATCGCCTTTGTGATAGCGATGGTGAAATTGGTATTCTTTGGCGACTATAGTGTGTTTCCTGCCATGATGGATTCCACATTCAGTTCGTCGAAGACAGCCTTTGAGATTTCATTGGGATTGACGGGTGTATTATCGCTATGGCTCGGTGTGATGAAGGTTGGCGAACGCGGTGGCGTGGTCGATGTATTGGCACGAATCCTATCGCCGGTGTTCAGCAAACTCTTTCCCGATATTCCCAAAGGGCATCCCGTCACAGGCAGCATCTTCATGAATATTGCAGCCAATATGTTAGGACTCGACAATGCCGCCACACCATTGGGATTGAAAGCCATGGAACAGATGCAAGCCTTGAATCCAAAGAAAGACACAGCATCCAATCCGATGATCATGTTTCTCGTGCTCAACACCAGCGGATTGACCCTGATACCAGTCAGCATCATGGTTTATCGTGCTCAGTTGGGTGCTGCCCAACCCACCGATATCTTCATCCCCATCCTTTTGGCCACATTCTTCTCGACGTTGGCAGGAGTGGTAGTCACCTCACTATTCCAGCGCATCAATCTACTGAACCGCATCATGCTGCTCACACTTGGTGGTGCCTGTCTGGTGGTGTCAGCCATTATTTGGGCATTCAGCCAGATGGATGGTGAGACGATGAACCGCGTCAGCACGACAGTAGCCAACATCCTGCTGATGTCTATCATCATAGGATTCATCCTTGCCGGAGTGCGCAAGAAGGTAAACGTCTATGATGCTTTTGTAGAAGGAGCCAAAGACGGATTCCAAACTGCCGTGCGCATCATCCCCTATCTGGTGGCTATTCTGGTGGGCATCGGTGTGTTTCGCGCATCGGGAGCCATGGACATGCTGATAGACGGTATGCGCTGGACGGTAGAACAAACTGGCGTTAATGCACAATGGGTGGATGCGCTACCCACAGCACTCATGAAACCGCTATCGGGAAGTGGGGCACGCGGCATGATGGTCGATGCAATGACCACCTATGGCGCCGACTCCTTTGTAGGACGCCTGTCGTGCATCTTCCAAGGATCTACCGATACTACATTCTATATCCTTGCCGTATATTTCGGTAGTGTGGGTATTGCCAAAACCCGACATGCCGTAGCCTGCGGCTTGCTGGCAGACTTTGCAGGCATCGTTGCCGCCATCTGCATCAGCTATCTCTTCTTCTATTAAGAAATAAAGAAATAGAAATATGCCAAATCTGAAATCATTAGCAAAAGACACAGCTATCTATGGATTGAGCAGCATCGTAGGACGCTTCCTCAACTATCTGCTTGTGCCGATCTACACCGCATCCATGCCGGCATCAGGCGGTGGTTATGGTGTCATCACCAACATGTATGCCCTGACAGCATTAATCCTCGTATTGCTGACCTTCGGCATGGAAACCACTTTCTTCCGTTTTGCCAATAAGGAAGGGGAGCATGCAGAACGGGTATTCTCTACTGCTCTGATAGGAGTGGCATCAGCATCAACATTGTTTTTCATAGCCATTCTACTACTCATCACTCCCGTCAGCACCTTCCTTGGCTATGCCGACCATCCGCAATATGTGTGGGTCATGGCGCTTACCGTTGCTATCGATGCCGTGCGTGCCATCCCCTTTGCCTATCTCCGACTACAGAAGAAAGCGTTGAAATTTGCAGCCCTGCAGATGCTGAACATCGCCATCAATATTGCACTCAACATCATCTATTATATCGGTATGGACGGTCATGATCCCGGTTATGCCTTCTATATCAACCTCGCCACATCAGCAATCGTCACACTCTGTCTCTTCAAAGAACTGTGGGGCATACGTTACGGCTTCGATTCACAACTGATGAAGCGCATGCTGAACTACAGCTGGCCTATCGTCATCCTGGGTGTGGCAGGCATCCTCAACCAAGTGGCAGACAAGATTCTCTTTCCTTTTATCTATCCCGGAAAAGATATGCACACCCAACTTGCCATCTATGGCGCTACGGTGAAGATTGCCATGATTATGGCTATGATCACACAGGCCTTCCGCTATGCTTATGAACCATTCGTGTTCGGCAAGTCGAAAGATAAAGACAACGATCAGATGCAGGCTTCTGCCATGAAATACTTCATCATCTTCACCCTACTGGCGTTCCTTTGCGTGATAGGTTGGATGGATGTGCTCAAGCGCATCATCGCACCCGACTACTGGGAAGGACTGCGCGTAGTGCCTATCGTAATGGCTGCCGAAATCATGATGGGCATCTATTTCAACCTGTCGTTCTGGTACAAACTGGAAGATAAAACCTATTGGGGAGCAATCTTCTCCGGTGTGGGCTGTGCCGTTCTCATCAGTATCAACGTCATCTTCGTACCACGCTATGGGTATATAGCCTGTGCATGGGCAGGGTTTGCCGGCTATCTGACAGCGATGACCCTCTCCTACCTTGTAGGACGAAAATACCACCCGATAGCCTATCCGATGCGCGATATTGCCCTCTATGTGGTATTGGCAGCGGCAGTTTTCTTCGTGATGCAAGCCACCAACCACCTCTCTACCGCTATTGCCATGGGAGTCAACACCATCTTCATCCTACTCTATACCGCCCTTGTGGTGAAGAAAGACTTCCCATTGGGCAGTCTGCCCGTTATCGGCAAATACTTCCGGAAACATCAAAACAAATAATTATAACACTATGAAAAGAAAAGCAATGTTACTCTTCGGCGCTTTGATGGCTCTGTCTGTCAACAACGCCAAGGCCGACGAAGGCATGTGGACACTCTACAACCTGCCGCCAGCCATCTATGAACAGATGAAACAGGAGGGATTCCAACTCCCTATGGAACAACTCTATCAGAGCAGTAATGCCGTGAAAAATGCCGTTATCAACTTTGGAGGCTATTGCTCAGGCGTTGTGGTATCTCCCGATGGACTCGTATTCACCAACCACCATTGCGGTTTTGAATCTATCCGTAGCCACTCTACCGTAGAGCACGACTATATGCTCAACGGATTTGTTGCCAACTCGTATGAAGAGGAATTGCCCAACAAAGATCTCTTCGTAAGCTTCATGGTGGAACAAAAAGACGTGACCGACGAATTGCGCAAACTGGGCATGAGCAGCCTCGCTATCGGCAAAGTGGGCGAATGGGTGGATTCTGTAGAGAATGCCTGGCAGAAAGACATTCGCCAGAAAGACTCTACGTTGCGTGTAGAAATCAAGCCTTTCTACGAGGGCAACAAATACTACATGACAACCTATCGCGACTTTACCGACGTGCGTCTGGTATTCTCTGTGCCCAAATCGATGGGTAAGTTTGGTGGAGAAACCGACAACTGGATGTGGCCCCGTCAGACTTGCGACTACTCTGTATTCCGCATCTATGCCGACCCAAAGACCAATGGTCCTGCCGCTTACTCCAAAGACAACGTGCCCTATCATCCTGCATCATGGGCACCAGTATCAATGGATGGCTATAAACCCGGCGATTTTGCCATGATTATGGGATATCCCGGCAGCACCAGCCGCTACCTGAGTAGCTATGGTATCAAGGAACGCCGCGATGCTATGAATGCTGTTATGGCTCAGGCTCGTGCCGTAAAACAGGAAATCATGCTCCGCCACATGCGTGCCGACGAAGCTGTGCGCATCAAGTACGACTCGAAATATGCCCACAGCTCCAACTACTGGAAGAACTCCATCGGTATGAACAAATGTATCGATTCCATCGGACTCATCAGACAGAAACAGGAGTTTGAAGCCAAATTGCAGCAATGGCAACAGGAGTCTGGCTATCTGAAAGGATTGCTCGACTTTGGAAAACTGGAAAAACTCTACGCTAATCGATTCTCTGCCCTGCGTGCCCTCTACTATTGGAACGAGACTTGGGGTCGCGAACCAGACCAAATGAGTCTTCGTGCTAAGCGCATCCACAACGGCATGGAGGTGAAAGGTCCGGACAACAAGAAGCAGAAACAATATGTGGAGTTTAAAGACAATCGCAACGAGTGGGATGAAGCTACAGACCGCGAACTGCTTGCCGCTATGATGAAAAACTATAGCGAGCATGTGGAAAAGCAGTATCATCCTGCATTCTTCACCACCATCGAAGAGAAATACAAGGGCGATTTCACCGCCTATGTCAACGATCTCTACGACAAATCGCTGCTGATGAAGGACAATACTCCTATTTATATTAATAAGAAGAGCTATGCCAAAGACCTCGGTGTGCTGTTCGGTCAGGACCTTATCGAGACCATGGGTGCCATCCGTGCCGACCTTTCTGGTAGTGCCGACCAGATTGAGGAACAGGAGAAATGGCTCTGTGCTGCCAAACTGCGCATGGAACAGGATCTTCCTAACTATTCGGATGCCAACTTCACACTCCGCATGACCTATGGTCAAGTGGGCGAATACACCCTTGGCGGCAAACCTTCTGGCTACTATACCGATGCTCGCAGCCTCTGGGAGAAGATGCAACGCGCCAACGACAACTTCGAATACTTTGCCGAACCCGTCATGCACGAACTGCTCTCGGCAAAAGATTTCGGTGCTTATGCCGACAAAGAGACAGGTACGCTGCAACTCTGTTTCCTCTCTAACAACGACATTACCGGCGGTAACTCTGGTTCTCCTATCTTCAACGGTAAGGGCGAACTGTTGGGCCTTGCCTTTGATGGCAACTGGGACAGCCTGTCGAGCGATATCTTCTTCGACAAGCAGTTGGCACGTACCATCAACGTGGATGTGCGCTATATGCTCTACATGATGGATCGTTGGGGCCATGCCGACCGTCTGTTGAAGGAAATCGGCATCAAGAAATAAGATGAATGATAACCCATAACAAAGGGAGCAGCACCGTAGTGTTGCTCCCTTTCTTTTATTAGAATCGTTGCCCATACCCCGATATGATATGCTCAACGACTATCGTCCCATTTGGTCGTTAGGTTTTATCACAAACCAGATGTTAGGGCTTATCCCCTATCGGTCGTTAGTTTATTTCTTCTTCGGACGACGACGTGCCCAGCCTTCCTCGCTGAAGTCGGGCTCTTCACCACGCAAGCGCATAGAGTCTGGATTCATCAGCGATCGCCAATCGTTCATATCTTCATGATTCTGATGGCGTGCAGCTCCCCTTGAACCACGTTGCTGACGACCGTCATTTCTGTCGGCACGACCATAACCTTTAGCGCCACGGCCTTCGCCACGTCCACTACGACCCTCGCTACGCTGATTGCGTGGAGCAGACTCGGAGGAACGTCTGCCGTTTCCGTGTCCAGCCTCATCAGCATCGTTGCAGCGCACTTCACGGCGCTTATAGTGCTGTCCGTTGAGGTTCTGCATCACGCGGTCAGCATCTTCCTCAGGAACTTCTATATAAGAGAACTTGCCCAAAAGGTCGATATGTCCCACCTGTACACGTCCTGGCACACACTTATTGAGGAACTGCATCACTTCGCCAGGATAGAAACCATCGTCCTTGCCTAAATTGACAAACAAGCGGCGGTATCCGGCTTCAGCCTTACGCGGTCCGTTCTGACGAGTACGACGGTTGCCATCTGCTTTACCTTCGCCCCTTGCAGCCTTGGCACTACGGCTATCGGGCTTGATGATTTCGGGTGCATTCTTATAATAGTCGAGAAATTTACCGAAGGTGATTGTCACCATCTTCTTGATAATATCCTCTTTGTCGATATATTCAAACTGACGGTTGATTTCTTCCATATAGGGAGCAATCTGCTCATCATCAACATCAGTCTTCATAATATCGTCCATGGTCTTGAAAAGCTGTTTCTTGCAAATCTCCTCAGGAGCAGGCAACGTACCATCCACAAAGTCCTTACCAATCTGTTTCTCTATCTGTCTCACCTTGAATTTCTCTTTGGTATGGATGATAGAGATAGACGTTCCCTTCTTGCCTGCACGTCCGGTACGACCGCTACGATGGGTGTAGCTCTCAATATCGTCGGGCAATCCGTAGTTGATAACATGGGTAAGATCATCCACATCAAGGCCTCGTGCTGCAACATCGGTAGCCACAAGGAACTGTACGGTGTGCTGGCGGAACTTCTGCATGGTCAGGTCGCGTTGTTGCTGACTGAGGTCTCCGTGGAGTGCCTCGGCATTATATCCATCCTTGATGAGTTTGTCGGCAATCTCTTGTGTTTCTATCTTAGTGCGACAGAAGATAATGGCAAAGATGCGAGGATAGAAATCTACCACTCGTTTCAATGCAAGATATTTATCACGTGCATTGACCAGATAATAGATGTGGTTCACATGTTCAGCACCTTCGTTTCGTGATCCCACCACAATTTCCTTATGGTCATGCAGATAGTTGAGTGCTATTTTCTCAATATCCTTACTCATAGTAGCCGAGAAGAGCAATGTGTTTCTATCGGCAGGCACACACTCGAAAATAGCATTGATACTGTCAGAGAATCCCATGTTGAGCATCTCGTCTGCCTCGTCGAGCACTACATTATTCACCTGATCGAGTTTAGCAACTCCACGGTTGATGAGGTCGATGAGACGTCCTGGTGTGGCAACGATAATCTGCACACCATGTTTTAGTGTACGTATCTGCGAACCGATATCCGTTCCACCATATACAGCGGCAATATGCATACCATCGATATATTTTCCAAAACTGTTGAGATCGTCAGCAATTTGCAGACAGAGTTCACGTGTAGGACTAAGGATGATGGCTTGTGTTTCTTTTCGCGATGCATCAGTTTTCTGCAACAACGGCAGTCCATAGGCAGCAGTTTTACCTGTTCCTGTCTGTGCCAATGCAATGACATCGTTTTTGTTACCCAACAAATAAGGGATTACTTCTTCCTGTACTGGCATTGGATGTTCGAATCCAAGCTCGTCAATAGCGCGGCGAATCTCTTCGCTGACGCCCAATTCTTCAAATGTTTTCAATGTTTTTTACCTTGATAATATTGCTAATAAAGAAGGCTGAATTCACCCTCCCAGCCATTATCCCACACAAACGATATGGGATCATCAGGGTGCAAAAACCTTCCAAAAATCCTGCAGACCATCATACACATGGTCTAAATTCGTGTGCAAAGGTAGTGCAAACCGAGCGAAATACAAAGAAAATCAGAAATTTTCTTTTATTCCCGAGGTGCAGCCTACCTAAGAGACAAAGTCTCAAAGGTACGAATAAGTGAGTGAAATACAAAAGAAAACTGTTTTTTCTTTTGTATTTTCGAACGTAAGTACCTTCGACGCATCGCGTCAAAGATAATGCAAACCGAGCGAAATACAAAGAAAATCAGAAATTTTCTTTTATTTCCGAACACTTGCAAAGTTGACGCAAAAATATTTTTGTCCTCTTATCAACCAATTTCTTCCTCTTATCTGCACTTATTACCTGTCATCGTATATGGGCATTTTGGCGACTTGTAGAATCTAAAAAAACACAGTAAATTTGCAAGTAGGAAATGATTAAAAAATAACTAAAAACTATACCCATTATGAGAGACTGGACGATACGGTTGCTCCTCCTATTATTGGTTGCTATGCCAATCACAATGGAGGCTAAAGAAAAAGACAAACCACTGATATATGAAGTAAGTTGTGGCGGGTCAGAAAAAAAAGGTTTTTTTTTGGTAAAAGTGAAAGCCGGGGTCGAAAAAAAAAAAATCGGCGACAATATCCTAAAACGTTGCGCTATCCATGGCGTGTTATTCCGAGGCTATTCAGGTGGCGGTGGATGCATTTCGCAACCGCCAATGGCGGGTAGTGCCATGGTTGAACAACAGTATAGCGACTTCTTTATTCCTTTTTTCCGCAAAGGAGGAGGATGCGAGGCTTATGCCACTCTGATAGAAGGATCTATGCAGGTAGTGCGTCAAGGCAAACAGTATATCGTTACCGGCATCATCTCTGTATCCAAAGAACAACTCCGCAAAGATTTAGAAGCAGCAGGAGTGGTGAAACGATTAAACAGTGGATTTTAACCCTAACACGAAAAAATATGAAGAAAACCATTCTCATCAGCATCGCCATATTTATGATGGCAGGTGCAAAGGCACAAGTGGCCATGTCGCCACGAGTAGGATTCGAGACCCAATGTCTCGGTGTGGAGGAAGATGGCACTCAGACACTACGTGTATGGGGATTCGGCAGCAAGAAGAAAGATGCGGTAGAACAAGCTATGAAAACTGCCGTACGTGACATTCTCTTCAAGGGTATTCATGCTGGCATGGAAGGTTGCAACACACGTCCTATGCTGACAGAAGTCAATGCTCGCGAACGTCACGAAGCCTATTTCAACAAGTTCTTTGCCGACGGCAACCGCTTCAAGAAATATGTTTCTTTCAAGGATGAGAAAAAGAAGAAAAAGTCAAGAGAACATACCGAGAGTACGTTGGGAACCCGATGGAGCATTGTGGTAACCGTGAAATGTCCACAGTTGCGCCAACGACTCATCAAAGATAAAATTATTCAGAAAGACTATAAATAGACACGCTATAATAATGAACACAAGGATTAACATTATACTGATAGCATTGTTGGCAATTGCCATGCCATCGTTCGGACAGGCCAAACTGCCGAAATTGATGGTTGTGCCAAGTGATGTCTGGTGTAACGAACACCATTGTATGGATACTGTAGATGTGATGGGCATCAAGGAAATGATTCCCAACTATAAGAAGGCACTACAGGAAAACCGCGACCTGATGGCGGTCATCTCCAAAATCAATACACTCATGGCAGAACGTGGTTTCCCTTTGCAGGACCTCTCACAGACCATCAAAAGTATAGAACGTCTCAATCAAGAGAACAGTGTGATGCGTACCAAGACCTCAGGTGCTGGTTTGGCAGAGAGTCCTGTTGATCGTTTGCGTCGCACGGCTCGTGCCGACATTATCTTAGAAGTAGATTGGGGAGTGAATGTCAATGGACCGAAACGTTCCATTACCTACAATCTCCGCGGACTCGATGCCTATAGTAACAAGCAGGTTGCTGGTGCAGAAGGAACTGGAGCACCATCATTCTCTGCAGAAGTTCCAGTGCTCATAGAAGAGGCGGTGCAAGACCACATGGACAGTTTCACATCTCTGCTCCGCCAGCACTTCGATGACCTTCTTGCCAAAGGCCGCGAGGTTGTTATCGAATTACAGATTCCAGACAACGGACAAGAACTCGATTTCGAAACAGAGTATGACGGTAAGGAACTCGGCGAACTGATTACCGAATGGATGGCAAACAATACCGTAGAACATCGTTTCAACAAGAGCGATGCCACCGAAAACTATCTGCTCTTCGATCAAGTTCGCATCCCACTCTACCACACCAACGGTATGGCTATGGATGCAGAAGGTTTTGCACGCGAACTACGTAAATATCTGAAAGGAGCCCCACGCAACATATCCACAAAAGTAGTCAACCGTGGACTGGGTCGCTGTCTGCTTATTGTTGGAGAAAAATAAAGTATTACGACTATGAAGAAATATATTGCATCGTTTATCATAGCCTGCACAACGGCACTTTCCGTTCAGGCTCAAGAGTGCAGTCTGCCTATTGGCATTGCATTCCAGTCTGGTGCGTCTGCCATTCCAGTATCTTACCAACGAGTGGTAGCAGGCAAACTGCGCCAGTTATTGACAACGAATGGTGTATCGGCAATGGCAGGACTCCATAGCTTTGCATTGGTCCCTGAATATGAAATCATAGGCAAGAGCATCACAGCAGGTCCTCCCCGCCAAACAGTCTGTCAGATACAACTCAACCTAAAGGTGCTCAACGCTGACGATGGTGTTGTATTCTCGGCATATACCACTCAACTCGATGGTGTCGGTCAGAGTGATGCTGCCGCATTCAGCGATGCCGTAAAACGGCTGACGCCACGTCATCAAGGATTGTCAGACTTCATTGCTCAATCACAAAAAAAGATTGTTGCATACTATGATGCACAAGCAGACCGTATCATTGCCCGTGCCAAGATGCTGGACCAAACCCGTAAGTATGATGAAGCCATCTACGAGTTGCTCATTATTCCCGAATGTGCAGCAGCCTATGATCGTGCGCTATCATGTGTCAAAGAAGTATGGCAACATCGTATCAACACCGAAGGCGAACGACTATTGACCAAAGCCGTTGCTGTTTGGTCTGGTCGTACAAATAGTGATGCTGCTATCGAAGCCGCCAATCTGTTGGCAGAGATAGATCCCGAATCATCAAGTTATGAGGCTGCTATCAAACTTCTTGAGGAAATCAAAGAGAAGGCTGAACTGAATACGCCATGGGATATTGCACTAAAAGTCATGGACGACAACATCGATATGGAGCAACGTCGCCTCGATGCTTCCAAGGAAGTAGCTAAAGCCTACGCAGAGAACATGCCACAGACAGAGACCAAACTTCTATTCTTAGATAAATAAAACTAATTTTTCAATATATATAAAAACAGATATCAATATTACAATAACCTCAAAAAAATTATGATTATGAAGAAAATTATGCTTTCAATTATCGCTTTAGTTTCATCGATATCAATGGTTCAGGCACAGACATACAAAATTGGTGACGTCTATGACAAAGGCGGTGTAAAGGGTGTTGTGTTCTACGTAGATGACAGTGGGGAACACGGTCTGTTAGTAAGTCCTTCCGGTTTTGAGGGCAAATGGTGTAAAAAAGAGCAAGCAAATAACACAATCAATTGTTATGACGAAAAAGACGGTGCCGTAAATATGGAAACCATTGCCACATACATCAAAGACAATGATGCTTCATGGGACGAATTTCCTCTGTTTCAATGGGCTCGTAGTTTAGGAGAAGGTTGGTACATTCCTGCAAGTGATGAGCTCAAGCTCTTAGCCAAAGCCATTAACGGTGGTGAAGAATACAGCGAAAAGAATATCAACAAATTCGCCAAGATCTTAAAAAAGGAAAAAGGCAAAGGATTTATCAACAAGGGGTTTGGACATTCTGATGACTTTATGAATATTTACTCTTCCACTGAAATGCGAGATTCCAACGGTTTGGTTTTTACGCTCTTTTTCCAAGAGTCATCTGGCAGTAAGTTTGGAACAGCCATGCTGGGCAAATTTGCTAAGCGTAAAGGAAAACTTATTCTTGCTGGTCAATATAAGAATATACTTACTGGCGGTTTGACCATCAAGACTGATTTCGGTCGCGCCGTTCATAAATTCTAAAATAACACGTATGCCTTATCACAGACTTTTCTGTATCGTATTTTTGTGCATGACCCTATTGATGGGTCGTGCACAAAACCTCACAAAAATACAAACGGACGAGAAATGGGGCTTCATGAAGACAGACAGCACCATAGCTGTGCCTTGTATTTACGATGAGGTATATCCGTTTGTCGATAATATTGCCATCGTTCGCAAGGACACATTATGGGGGTTTGTAGATACAAAAGGTACAGAGAAAGACATTCGCTATACCCAAATCAGTACCTTTGGTAACAATGGCATGTACAAAGCTTTGTACAATAAAAAATGGACGTTACTGGACTTACATGGCAATCCTCTGCCCAACAGTCAACAGTATGACATCATATTACCTGTACATAAAGGAGTAGCTATTGTTGTCAACGACAAGAAACGTGGTCTTGTTGATGGAGTTGGAAACATCATCCTTCGTCCGCAATATGAGGCTTTAGAATGTGGCGAATACATTATATTCAGCAAGCAATCCGACAAACCGGGCAGTTCCATCGGCATGTGCGACTACCAAGGTCGCATGATCTTGCCTGAAGGAATTCTTATGTCTGGCTATCCCCCCTCAGACGACATCATTTTAGGAAAAGTCTGGAATAAAGACGGCAAAGGAACCTCGTTTGCCTTTTATAATATCAATACAAAACAAACCACGATACTACCATCGCCGTTTGGCATTGTCTATAATGAATTCAAGAATGGTTATTGCCTTGTTAAAGAGTCTGGAAATCGTTCTTATTTCATTGACAAGACGGGCAAGAAAGTTTCTCCTGACTATGAAATGGTTGGAGCCAGAAGCGAAGGGCACTATGTCGTGAAACTAAATGGTAAATATGGAGTGATTGACTCGCTGATTCATGAAACGATTCCATGCAAGTACGATGAGGGTGGAACATATATCAGCGAAGGACTATGGAACACCATGAGCGATGACGAATGGGGTTATCTTAATATGATGGGGCAGCAAGCCATCCCATTTGAATATGAATTCACCCAACCATTCTTCAAAGGCCATGCCTATATTGGTGAACTCATTGATGGCGATGTGCGCTTCGGACTTATCAATAGGAATGGCAATATGGTGCTACCTATCAAATGGAAGAATATCAAATACACACTCAACAACAAGGGGGAAATGAATGCCGTATGGCTGACCGCAGATTCTGTATATTGCCGGCTCGACACCAAGACCATGAAATACAGCTACCAACAATCAGGTTTCAACGATGTAGAGTTCGATAATCAAGGTAACACCCTTGTAAGACAAGGCGAGTTTTGGGGATGTGTCGATACTGATGGCAACCAATGCATACCAGCCCGCATACCAACAAAAGAAATGATTATAAGCATACTTGACAAGATGCAGAAGGAAGGAAAGAAACAACTCGATTACACCGAGACCTATCGAAACAGCATCTATGCTAACGAGAAACGAAACTACTGGAATTTGCGAAGCCAGATACCAGAAAACATGTGGGACTACTAATTTTCAGAACAATGATAAAACGAATACATATTCTCTTAGCTGTAGCTTGTGTGTCACTGCCAATGAAAGCACAAGACCAACAGGAGCTGAAATACAGACGCAGTTCCATCTATAGCATGATGGTAAAACATGTCAATCAAGATTTTGCTGAAGATATCAGCAAGGTATTTATTGACATGCCGACCCCTGATAAATATAACAACCATGATCTGAGTGTCAAAGTGGTCAGTGTGCCAGAAAAGAAACTGGACGAAAATTCAGACATAACCAGTTTTCTGAAACGACATGTGATTGGTAGCCGTTTGGTTGCCAGATGGTTCAACCGTGATATCATTACTGGTAAGTGCAACATGGAACTGGTAAAAGAACGGGGGCTGTATAATGCCAATGAATTCGACAAAGAACTTGCTCGCCATTCGCAACGTGGTAATGCGTTACTGGAAGATGCAGGAGAAGACCTGATAGGCAACACCTTCGTTCTGGTCAACGATATCCGATATATCGACCGTTCGAAAGGCTCTTCCATTGTGGGCAGTATTCTTCGCATAGGCGGTTCGATCATGGATATTGCCAATGGCGGAAATACAAATTATTCAGAGAACATGGAGAGTCTGGCACAGATTGCAGAAAGCTATAAAGGCTTTAAGGTGAAGATTCATACATTTCTGTATCGCTTGGTATGGGAAAAGGAGACTGCCAACAAATTCTACCGCCAATACTACGCGGTTGGCAATGATGAAGAAAAACGCTTGGCATTTGACAAAAACCGAGAACTCTTTACCCTCGAATATGTAGGCGAACAGGAGAGTAGCGGTAGCAATGTCTCATTCATGGGTATCAACGAAGACGAACCATTGCTCATGGTGCGCAAGGCTTGTCAACGTGCTTTGGACGAAAACGTGGCAAACCTACAGAAAAACTTTGATGTGTTTAAAGTGAAGATTCCTCTTACATCAACTGACCCTATCACAGCTCCCATCGGCATGAAAGAGGGACTTAGCATAGACTCAAAATTCGAAGTGCTGGAGATTACTACTGATGAAGACGGCCGTACTACCTACAAAAGAGTCGGTACCATAAAACCCGTAAAAAACAAAATATGGGACAACCGCTTTATGGCAAAAGAAGAAAAGGCAACAGGTGCTGAACTTGGTCATACAACGTTTGAAAAGTCCAGCGGAGGCAAATTCTATCCTGGCATGTTAATACGCGAAATCAAATAACATAAACTATAACAATTATGAAACAGTTCAAAACTATCACACTAACACTGATTTTCCTCTTCACAGCATCCGCTGTTTCTTGCTATGCAGAAAGCAGTGAATTGAGGAAACTTATAAACAAGGTCAATAAATGCAAGCAGGAGAATGCCACACAGAAAGACATGGCTTCAGCGATAGAGTTGGCAAATAAAGTAATAGAAAAAAATCCCAAAGAGACTGGTGCCGCCTACTATTATCTCGGTGAGATATATGCTCGCACAAATAGTGAAAAAGTCAGAGACTATGAAAAAGCCATGGATTGTTTGCAGAAGTCTCTTCATGCACTTGGACCCAAAAACAAATTAAGAAGCTTTGCACACTATAATATTGGTTTGTTATATTACCAAGGCAAAGGCATGGAACAGAATTACGATTCTGCTTTTGTGCATTTTGAAAAAGCACAGGAACTTAATAAATCACTTATTGCCGGATATGCTGAGATGATAGAATTCGGTTTAGGCACCAACAAAGACCCTGGTTATGCCTTAACCTGCTATGAAGAAGGCATCTCTGCAGGTGAAGATTTTTATGAAAAGGCTTATGCTTTGAGATATGTTATCCAACACATGATAAACAATGATCTCAATGAAGAAGCATATAAAAATTATCAGATGTACATTATAACATGTTCTGCTAAAAACGACGAAAAAGGTTCTTTGAAATATCTGAAAGCATCTTCTGATGCCGGCTTTGTTCCTGCTATGTGCTCATACGCTTCTTATCTACGTCAAGGAGAATTGGTAGAAAAAAATCTGGAAGAGGCTGTCAGACTGTGTAAAGTGGCTTCAGATGCTGGTTACTTACCTGCAATGTTCAATTATGTCTATACATATAAACTTTTCGATAATTCTATTACATTAGAAGAACAGTTCAAACTATACAAGAAATGTGCAGATTTAGGGTTCCCATTGTCACAAACTACAGTAGGCGTTTATTATCTCTATGGATGGGGAGTGAAAGAAAACTTAGAAGAGGCTTACAAATGGAACTTTATTGCTGCAAAACAAGGTGAAAAAAATGCTAAAACAAATCTGCAAAACATCGGAGTTAATCTATCCAAGGAGCAACGAGACACCTTGGAAGTTGAAGCCTTAAAATTGCCGACAAGCAATAAAGAGTCATCCAAACTACTGGCAGAATTATCAAGTATTCCTACATTCGGAAACGATAAGAGCAATGCCGGTGCACAGAAAAGCCAAACCTCTGCCGGTGGTGCGCTCAACGCATCGTTCTATCAAAGTCAATACAACAAATACAGCCGTAAGGCGGAACGGGAGTTGAAATCACCAGAACCGCGTGCCGACTATCTCGCTTCGTTGCAGAAAAACATGTCATCGTTGGCCGAACAAGCCCTTGCAAAGGGTTTCACCATTAATCGCAATACAGAACTTGAACAAGCGACTATAGATAAAAAATAGTTTTCTACCAATAACCAATTTATAAACATTTAAATTTTTACTATTATGAAGAAATTATTAGTTGTAGCAATTCTCGCACTATCTGCAGTAAGTGCTTTCGCACAGGTTGAAGAAGGTAAATCTTACCTGAAAGTATATGGTGGTTATACCAATACGACAAGTAATGCCAGTGATGCCAGTGCAAAATCAGGATTTGTGGGTGGTGCACTTCTCGAATATGCCCTGGGTGATAATGTATCACTCGGCTTTGGAGCTAACTATGCGAAGAAACAGATCAATTTCTGTAGCTCTGGCTACGATCTTGATGTAGCACTGAATTACATCACTGTTCCTATTATTGCACGCTATTATATTGCTGGCGGCCTGTCTGTATACACCGGAGGAGAACTTAGCTATCTGGTATCTGATGATACAAAAGGTACTGGACAATTGGCAGATCATAATAAGTTTAATGTCGGCATTCCTATTGGTGTCGGCTTTGAGTTCAGTCACTTTGTTCTTGAGGCACAATATAGCGCCAGCGTGACTGGTTTCCGCAAAGACATGGATAATAGTGATACCACCAATCCTAAAATTCATGGTTTCCAAGTGACTCTTGGCTACAAGTTCTCTCTATAGCCCAAAAGACCAAGCAATATCTAATAGATAAAAAGTTGCGCAAGACACGAAGCAAGAGTAGAAAACAATGAAAACATAACTTTTGCCCCTGCTGGCAATCCTTTTTATAGGATTTCTCTTGCGACAACAGCTATATTAAATGCAGTCGGAATGGCTGCATTTTTTATTTATACCAAAAGCTATACCATTACCTTTCTATAGATGTCGTCAGTTTTGTGTATCGGTTGCGTAGTTAACAAAGTTTGTATCGCAGATGTGATAGTATATTTGCCATCTTTTCCGTTACGTTAAAATGGTTTGTTCGGAATATCCATACCTTTGCACTTGGATATCAATCAACACTATTATAATATGGATAAGAAAAAAATGAGATTTTGCCAAAGCTGCGGTATGCCGCTGACAGACGATATTCTTGGTACCAATGCCGATGGCAGCAAGAGTGAAGAGTTTTGCATCTACTGCTATAAAGACGGGGCATTTACCGGAAACTACACTATGGAAGAGATGGCAGATTATTGTTCAATGTTTGTAGATGAATACAACAAGAACATGGGAAAACAACTCACAAAGTGTGAATACAAGCAACAACTACTGCAGTGGTTTCCGAAACTCAAGCGATGGAGCATGCCACAGGATGCCATTCCACATGCCGACCATCCCATGAAACAGGTATATATCGACCACATCAATGCACTCGGCATTGACGAACTTCACGTGAACAATCTTTATGTCTTCATGGGGGCTATGGTCAACCAATTCTATACCGTCAATGGCAATACCACCAAACTTCTTAATGATGATGAGGCATATTGGGGAACTCAGATTCAGAAATCAAATGGTCGTTGCTATGGTGTTGCGTGTAATGAGAAGTATATTCTCGTGAGCGAATATAACAAAGATGGTACAGATGCCGAAGTTGTGACCTTAACCCGAATCGACCATGAAGTAGGAAAGAAATAGAATCTACATCGTTCTCGTGCGCACGCATGCGTATGTATGCACGCGCACGCGATGTCGAAAAAAACGACCACTCGACCACCATACAGCATAACTCACTGTAAGTTATTCGTTTATGGTGGTGGTCGATTGTTCTCTGAGTGCTTTTTCGACCACCGATTGACCACCCATCGACCACCATGCGCTTATTGTTGTTAAGATGATGACTGTTTAGACAGCGAAGTAAACCAACAGCGACAACACCTGTTTACAACGTTTGAAAAGACTTGTTTCTTATGTTTGAAAAGACCTGTTTACAACGTTGAAAAGACTTGTTTACAACGTTTGAAAACACCTTTATCAAACGTTGGATAACATCTTTGTCAAACGTTGGATAACACCTTTATCAAACGTTGGATAAAAACATTATCAAGGTTTGTTAGAACCCTGAAAATAATTTCTTTTCAATAATTTCAATATTTCATCACAAGCATATAATAGTTAGCGACCATAAAACCTGATATACAAACTGGAGAAACGGACACTCGTTTCTCCAGTTATATTCGGTTATTTCATGCATCACAAACCATTATTCTGCAAACCTTTCCGCATCTTTTCGCCATATTCCTCCGACACATAATTGTAAATATCCCTACAACACTCTGCCGAGAAATCAAGAGCTGACGATACAAGAGCGTCCCATTGCGATTCGGTAAGCCCTTGGTCAATATGCTGGCGGGTAATGCCATTCTTGATGAGTCCGTAGATGAAACCTGCATTGAAATTGTCGCCGGCACCGATGGTGCTGACCGTTTCGGTGGGCAAAACGGGATATTGCTTGCTGAAACCACTATCACCACGCACCTCAACAGGGTCTGCCGAACGGGTATAGATGAACTTTTTGGTATAGAAGGCTATCTGCGAACGATAAACGGTGTCGGCATCATGCTGGCGGAAAAGTATTTCGAAATCCTCCGAACTGCCACGCACAATGTCTGCCATCTCTAAATTGTCGAGCAGATTGGGCGTCACCTTCATCACCTCGTTCTTATGAGAAGCACGGAAATTGACGTCATAATAAAGTATGGCGCCACGTTGGCGAGCATAGTCAAGGAAGGCATATACCTGAGGACGGATGACAGGATTGAGAGCAAAGAAACTGCCAAAAAGCACGATGTCATCGGCATTAACCTCAGGATAGACATAGTCTATGCGGTCGTGGGGATGGTCTTTATAGAAAATATAGTCGGCATCGTTGTGGTCGTTGAGAAATGCCAACGACAATGGCGACTTTGATTCAGGATAGACATTGACGTAGGAAGCATCGATACCATTGCTTTCCATAAACTTAATGATATTTTGTCCGATACGGTCATTGCCAGTCTCACTAATCATACTCGCCTTCACTCCCGAACGTCCGAGAGAGATGATGGCATTGAAAGTGCTACCACCAGGCAGTGCGCTGATGGGTTTCTCGTCGCGAAAGATGATGTCGAGCACCGTTTCGCCTATTCCTATTACTTTTCGCATAGCATTTGTGTGTTGTTGTTTCTATATAGCAGACAAAGTTAACGCAATTTTGCGTAAATACAAAAAGAAAAAAATATTTTTTATGAACGTTTTCATCGGAACCGAACTGGGTCGAGTTATGTCATGTCGTGAAAACAATGATGAAATCCAACCATTTTTTAATATCCTCCATTCATTTATGGCTTTTTCTCAATTATTAGCTGTAATTTTGCAAACGAAATATTGTTTTTTGAGATGAACAACTATCACACCTATACACTCAACAATGGTCTCCGAGTAATCCATCTGCCATCTGATTCGCCCGTTGTATATTGCGGAATCGGCGTGCGCGCGGGGTCCTGCCAGGAAGAAACGGGCAAAGAAGGCGTTGCCCACTTCTGCGAACACGTAACTTTCAAAGGCACTGCACGACGCTCGGCACTACAGATTCTCAACACACTGGAGCGTGTGGGTGGCGACCTCAATGCCTTTACCAACAAGGAAGACACGGTGTTTTACGCTGCTATACTGCGCGACCACCTGCCCAAGGCGGTAGATTTATTGTGCGACATCGTATTCCACAGCACTTATCCTGATACTGAAGTGGGGCGCGAACTGGATGTGATATGCGACGAAATAGAGAGTTACAACGACTCGCCTGCCGAACTTATCTACGATGACTACGAGAACTTGCTGTTCTGCGGACACCCTTTGGGCCACAACATACTGGGCAGTCGCGACGTGGTGGCACACTTCACTGCCGACGATGCACGTCTGTTCACCAGAAAACACTATCGCCCTGACAATGCCATCTTCTTTGCCTACGGCGATATAGACTTTCAGAAGCTCATCAAACTGCTGGAACGCCACGCTGATGTCATAGGCACAACGGTAGAAAACGGAGAAAAAACGTCCATTTCATCGGGCTCTACAGACCTGTTCGAAACTTATACCGACCCGGGAGAGCATACCCATATCGTGCAACGAAACACCCATCAGGCACACGTCATGCTGGGCTGTCGCACCTTCTGTTTCGATGACAAGCGACGTCTGCCACTCTATCTGCTCAACAACATATTGGGCGGACCAGGCATGAATGCACGCCTCAACCTGTCGCTGCGCGAGCGCAACGGACTGGTATATACCGTAGAAAGCAGCATGGCGAGCTATCACGACACAGGGGTGTGGTCGGTATATTTCGGTTGCGACCACCACGATGTGAAGCGCTGCCTGCGACTGGTTCACCACGAACTGGACCGACTGATGCAGCGTCCGCTCAGTCAACGACAACTGCACGATGCAAAGCAACAGTTGAAAGGACAGATTGCCATAGCCTGCGACAACCGCGAACAGTATGCACTCGACATTGCCAAATCGTATCTGCATTACGGCAAGGAGCGCGACATCGACTTGCTACTCCAGCAGATTGACGCCTTGACCGCCGACCAACTGCTCGATGTGGCACGCTATACGTTTGATTCTGAACGGTTGCAAACACTCATTTACGAATAGAGCTACACAGCGCGTTTCGCCAGAAACTACGGCAGAAACAGCCATCAGACAGTAAGAGGATGCTACGGAGCAAAGGGCTCTATAGCATCCTCTTATACTTAGGATTGGCAGTTGCCAGTATGGTCTGGCTACTCGTTGATAACTTTCTGAATGGTGCCATCCTCATTGTAGAAGAGGCGTTGTACCTTCAGTGAACGCAACCATGTCTTATCGTTGCTGGGCACACAGTCGTGGTAGAAGAGATACCACTGACCCTTGAACTCTACGATAGAATGGTGAGTGGTCCATCCCACAACAGGATCGAGTATCACACCCTGATAGGTGAACGGTCCGTAAGGATTGTCGCCAATACCATAGCAGAGGTAGTGGGAGTCACCAGTAGAATATGAGAAATAGTACTTACCATTATACTTGTGCATCCACGATGCCTCGAAGAAACGGTGAGGATCGTCGGCCTTAAGGGGCTGTCCGTCTTTGTCAACCACAAGAACTGGGCGTGGTGCTTCAGCAAACTGCTTCACATCGTCGCTCATGCGAACCACACGACTGGGCAGTGCCGGTGTACCTTCCTGCAATACCAACGGAGTTTTTTTGTCGGGAGCCGGGCCCATCACAACGCCCTGCTCACCTGGAACGGGAGTTACGCCATTGTCGCCGTACCACTGAAGCTGTCCGCCCCAAAGTCCGCCGAAATAGCAATAAATCTGTCCGTCATCGTCTTTGAATACCGATGGGTCGATACTGAACGAGCCGCGGATGGGCTGTGGTTCCGGCACAAACGGTCCTTCGGGACAATCAGCCACTGCCACACCAAGATGGAAAACGCCATTATAATCTTTTGCAGAGAATATCAGATAGTATTTGCCATCCTTCTCTACCACGTCGTTGTCCCACATCTGCTTCTCTGCCCATGCCACTTGCTCTACATCGAGCACTACGCCATGGTCAGTAGCCTCATCGTTTTCCACATCGTTGAACGACAATACGTGGTAGTCTTTCATTTGGAAATGACCGCCATCATCATCGAAAGCCTCACCGCTCTCCCTATCGTGTGAGGGATAGACGTATAGCTTACCGTTGAACACATTGGCTGAAGGGTCAGCCATATAATCTTTCGGAAATAGGTAACGGGGTAGTTTTGCCATAATAGTCAGTTGTTTTATTAGTTATGTTATTTCTTTGTTTTCTTCTTGCCTTTGGTCTTTGCTGCTGCTTTACAGCAGTCACCACCTTCAGGGCGCACCACATTGATGATGGCTTGGATCTCCGGTTTGGGTTGGTTCTGACGGTCAAAGAGTGTGGCATAATCGGTGCGACCCTTGATGGGGAAGTCGTTTCGCCACGAACAAGCATCGTTCAGACACCAGAAATTGACTCTCAGAATATCGTCGCGATGGCGCACCAACATCTGGAAAAAACGAGTCCAGAAGTCTTCCACCTCTTTCTTCTTCGCTGCAGGGAGACCATCTTTATAGGGATCCATCTCTGGACGATAGGCAAACATATCGGAGATATTGGCACCAGCAAAGCCAAACGGATTGGGCAACACCGACAGATCGAGCTCTGAGAAGAAGGTCTTTACGCCCAAACTGGTAATGGTCTTGATGGAATGTTCGTATTCCTCTACATAGTTGTTATCATCGAGTATGAGATGCCCCTGCATGCCGATGGCGGTAATGGGCAGTCCTTTGCGGATGAGTGGAGCGAAGTATCGAGCTACACCTTCCACCTTTGTCGCCCTATTCATCGAGAAATCGTTGTAGTAAAGTTGGGCTGTTGGGTCTGCCTCATGGGCATATTGGAATGCCAGAGGTATGTAGTCTTCACCCAGAATCTGATAGAAGAGGCTCTTGCGAAGTGTTCCGTCATCCTCAAATCCCTCATTGACCACATCCCAGGCTTCGATTCTTCCTTTGAAATGACTGACGATAGTGGTGATATGCTCGCGCATGCGTTTCTTCAAAACCTCAGGCGAAACGAGGTTCCCTTGTTCGTCATAATGGAACCATGGGGCACATTGCGAGTGCCAAATCAAGCAATGACCCAGCACTTTCAGTCCTGCAGCACGTGCCTTATCTACAAATTGATCGGCAAGCGTAAAGTCATAGACACCCTCTTGGGGGTGGATAACTTCGCATTTCATGCAATTTTCAGCCACTACATAATTGAAATTACGGACGATAACATCCCAATCTATAGTCTGATCGGTATCGATTCCGCCGGTAATAGTCTGATCTGCCAGACTCTTTGAGTTGGCTTTCACCTGCCACTGGTTAACACTTACGCCAGTATTCCAATAGTCACGGTAGGCGTCTTTCAAGGTGATTTGCTGCGCAAAAGCAGCGGTTGCCACGACTGTGGCTGTTGTCAGGAGTGCTGTTCTTAGATGTTTCATTGATGCTTTAAGCGTAGTTTTACGATGCAAAGATAACACTTTTCTGCTTCACTTTCATTTGATGGTGTCACACAATACCACATCATTTGTTTCATTTCGGGATAAACCCATGTTTTTTTTCGTTTTCATCGCTTTTTTTATATAAGTTTGCAAGAGAAAAAACAAAAAACTATAAGACAAATGAAACGAAGACTTTCCACTACTCTCCTTACACTCTTGTGCATCGCCATGAGCGGTACAGCACAAGTGCGACTGCCACAACTCTTTCAAAATGGTATGGTGGTGCAACGCAACAAACCCACCGTAATATGGGGCGATGCCCAACCAGGACAGCAGATAGGCATCAGGCTGCACAAGCAGAAAACGATGGTAACGGCTGATGCCGACGGACATTTTCGTGCCACTCTTGCACCACAGAAGGCTGGCGGACCTTACCAACTGACCATTGGCACTACGGTTATCAATGATGTGATGATTGGCGACGTGTGGTTGTGCGCCGGACAATCGAACATGGATGTCACTATTGAGCGCGTATATCCACAGTATCCCGATGAAATCGACCATTATGAGAACTCCAAGATACGCTATTTCCGCGTACAAACAGATAAGGACACCCATGCTCCGAAAGCCGATGTGCTACCCACAAGTTGGAAACCATTGACACAAGCCAACGTTAAGGGTTTCTCCGCCATCAGTTATTTCCTTGCCAAAAGGATGTTTGAACAAACCGGTGTGGCACAAGGAGTGATCTGCAACTCCTTAGGTGGAACACCCGTCGAGGCTTGGATTTCTGCCGATTCACTACTGTCTGAATTTCCCATAATGGTACAGAAAACCATGCTGTACGATAATCCGGAGATGGTTGCAGCACAGGACAAAGCCAACAATATGGCAAACAACCGATGGTCTGAACTGCTTGACAAGAGCGACAAAGGCATGGCTGAAGGATGGAACAGCGAGGCTTATAACGATAAAGACTGGCGCACCGTGAACCAATACAGCACGCTAACACAAGGCTACCATGGCAACTATAGGGGGTCGCTGTGGCTCCGCCAACACCTCAACATCGACAGCAAGCATGCCGGAAAAGCAGCGCGACTGTTGGTGGGAACCCTCTTCGACATGGATTACACCTTTGTAAATGGTCGCGAGGTGGGACGCACCTATTATCAATATCCGCCACGCCGCTACCAGATTCCTACCGGTTTGCTCCACGAAGGTGACAACGTACTGTCCATACGCTTCATCAGCAAATACGGAATACCCCATTTCATCCACGAAAAACCCTATATGCTCATCTTTGAAGATGGCGACACCCTGCGTCTCAGCGAACAATGGAAAGTGCAGGAAGGAGCATTGATGACAACCTGTCCAAGTGGCGGTACATCCATACAAAACTTGCCTTCGGTGCTTTACAATGCTATGCTCTACCCCTTGGCACCTTATACTATTAATGGTGTGGTGTGGTATCAAGGTGAATCGAATACCGGTGCCAACGATGGATGGGTGGAAGACAATGGCCCTGCCGTATATGGAAAACTGCTGAAAAAGATGATGGGCAACTGGCGCGCACTGTGGAACAACGAACAACTGCCGTTCTGCATCGTGCAATTGGCAAACTTCATGGCGCCCAGCGAACAGCCTCAGCCTCGCTCGGCATGGGCACGACTGCGTGAAGCACAGCGTCTGGTAGCCATCAACGACCCGTTTGCCGAACTGGCAGTAGCCATCGATATGGGTGAAACGGTAGATATCCATCCGTTGCGCAAAAAGGAGGTTGCTGATCGTGTAGGCGCTTGCATGGATCATTTAGTATATGGCAAGAAGGCATGGCTGTCGCCACAACCCGTGAAAGCAACAGCCAACGAGCGCCAAGTAACCGTCAGCTTCAACCAACCCATGCTGTCGGGCGAACAGCCAGAGTTTGAAGTTTGCGACGCTTCAGGCCGTTTTGTCAACGCCAAAGCCACATGCGATGGCACCACAGTCACTATCGAGAGTCCTGTTGCCAACCCTGTCCGCGTGCGTTATGCCTTTAAGGACAACCCATTGAAAGCACGCTTACAATCGGCAAAAGCCGTTCCTGCCAGTCCGTTTGAAATAGCTATCGAACACTAATATTCTTCATTTTTAGCCGATTCCATCGGCATTATATCAATTCGTCAGCCTCATCTGTGATTCCTCAGATGGGGCTGATAGTTGTTTATACAATATGGTGATAGGATGTAGCAAGGACTATTATCACTATCAACAATACCGATTGCTGTTTATATATAATATGGTGTCGCTTTACCACAGAAGGCAGTTCGGTAGATTACAAAAAATAAATAGCGCCTATAAACACTACGGGTCGCATGCCTATGCACACGACCCGTAGTCTATTTCATTAAGCTTGGGCATAAAACCACATGCCACACAGCCTATCAATTTATAGCATCGGCAGTCTCACGCTTTTCAATTTCCATGTTAATCTCATCGATTACATCGTCGGTCAACTCATAACGAGAGATGATAAACATAGCCAAAACCAACAGAACAGCAGGTATCACACATACCAACCAGAGGATTCCTTCCTCGGCAAATGGTGTCTGTTCGACGCTCTTTGGATTATAAGCTACGTAAGCCAAGATAGCAGGAGCAACCACACTGCCGAGTGTCATACCAGCTTTGAAGAATATTCCAGTCAGGGCGTTGACAATACCGGCAATACGCTTTCCGCTCTTGTATTCACCATAAGAGATTACCTCTGGCACCAGTGCCCACATATAACCAGTGGCAACGATAACACCAGTAGATTTCACAAACTGAGCCACATAAACAAGTGTCATGCTTGGTGCATCCATCTTTGCCACAATATAGAGGAAGGCCATACCGATAATGGCAATGCTGAGGAATACATAGAACATATTCTTCTTGCCAATAGCTCTTTTAATCATTGGTACCAATGGCATGAAGATGAATGAAGGCGCCGAACCAAGTCCCATGAATATAGAGAGCTGCTCGGAAGTGCCGTGCATATTGCAGTTCATGAAATAAGCACCGGCAGCATTACCAATACTCATCATAGCAAAGGCTGTGATGAAGAAGAAGGCTATGATACGCAATGGACGGTTATGGAAAAACTCCATCCAAAGGTCGCTGACCTTCACATTGGCACTCTCTTCTGCATTCATTACCACACGTTCCTTACACTGTGTGAAGCAGAACAGCAGCAGCAACAGACCCACCAAAGCATAGATTGTCATCGTGGTAAACCATGCGCCAGGATCTTTAGGCAGTCCTTCCACCTGCTCATCGGTAAAGTAAGCAATGAGCAGTGGCAGACCTGAGCCTACTGCCAGACCACCACAGTTTGCCATAAACATACGCACTGAGGTGAGAATGGTTATCTCGTTGGTGTCGCGGGTCAGTGAAGAGTTGAGCGCACCATAGGGCACATTGATGAAAGTATAGAGCAATGTCATGGCAATGTACGTCACGTAGGCATAGAGCAACGACGGTGCAAAGCCGTTCCAGAAACACAGAATGGCAAAACCCGATAGTGGTATGCCGACATAAACCAGGTATGCCCTGTATTTACCCAATGTAGGATTGTGCTTGTCGATGAGTGCCCCAACAATAGGGTCCCATATCACATTAGCCACATTTCCCACCGTAAACATGACCGATACATCGACAGCATCGAGTCCGTAGATATCGGTGTAGAAGAATAGCAGATACATGCAGGTAGTCTGGAAAATCAGATTCTGAGCTAAATCGCCGGAACCGAAACCGATTCGCTGCAACCACGAAAGCTTATAGAAGCCTTTCGTTTCATTTTGAGATTCAAATTGTGCCATTATTACTTTATAGTTTTATTGTTTTCAAATAGAGTTGGCTTAGTTGCTTGCAAAATTAAAAAATTTGTGGCTGATTACCATTCACAGATGTTACAAATATATTGTACTTTGTTTCATCCATGCCTTACAAAGGCAAAAAAGCTGTTGAAATGGGCTTTATAGCGTGTTATAAACCCATGAGAACAATAAGGAAAATACTAAAGGCGCTATTGCTTAACAGATGTTAATAGAAAACATTTTTTAACTAAGAAAAATAGAAAGTGAACTTATTGTGCACAAACTACAAGTAATTTTGCCACCGAAAAACATTATTCACTATAATCTTTTATACTATGAACTACAATTACAGAACCCCGCTAAACCCTGCTTCGAGCGAGCAGCAGTTGATGATCAAACAACAAAGAAGAATGGCACGTACGAAACTGGCACAAGATTTTTGTCAACTACTAAACAGTCCGAACAGTCCTAACCTGCATTGGAACAGTACCATCAGCGATCTCATGGAGGTGGTACTCCTGGTGTTCCAAGAAGGAAACATCGTCAACAAGACCGGATGTCCCTGCACGTTTAGAGATATGGCAACCGAGATTTGCAACAAACTGCATGTCAAACAGCCCCGCTATGCCCGACGGTGTGCTAACCAGGCCACGCAGCGCAAAGGTGTCAGACAGTGTTCGTTTCTGGACCGTTACCTGTTTACAATGACCAACAACAACGGCGATTCACTACTCAACCAGTATGTGGGACGATGATTACACGGGGCGGGAAATGCCTGCCCAACAATTTTCAATTAACCCAAAAACACACTCTTATCATAACAACCGAATAATTTTTAATATCATGAAAAACACCAAACAAATCCAGTTGAGCGAACATTTCTCGCTCAGAGAGATGACTGCATCGGGCACTGCCATGCAGTTGAACATTGACAACACGCCCGACGAGGCACAAACCGAATGTCTGCGCAACCTATGTCAACAGGTGCTCGAACCGCTGCGAAAGCGCTTTGGAGTCATCAGAGTGACCAGCGGATTCCGCAGCAAACGGTTGAACAACGCGGTTGGCGGTGTGATTTGCTCGCAACACCTGTTGGGTGAGGCAGCCGACCTACACATCAGCAACAGGGAAGTGGGGCGAAAGATGTATGATTACATCCGCAACAACCTGGATTTCGACCAGCTATTGTTCGAACACCGAATGGCAAACGGATGTATTTGGCTACACGTCAGCTACACCAAACGCCATCCCAACCGCCACGATGCACGCCCTGTCTATCTCTAAGCGCCTACTGGCAGAGGGCCTACGAACTATCAATATGCTCGAAAGGCTGTATGCCGGAATCGTGTAACAGCACTGCTGGACACCTGTCTCCCACCCTTATATATAAATAAGGTGTGGGGGGCTTGGCAAAAAACGAGGTATCCTGTGGGGGATAAGACAATTTGCTTTCGCCTCTAAAAAACATTAACTTTGCACCTGCAATCCGGATGCAACGAGATTATCAACAACATGTCTAACTCAAAAACACCATGAAAACAATGAAAAAGAATTGGCAAACCATCATCAAAGCAATTATCGCAGTACTCAGTGCACTACTTGGCGCACTCGGCACCTCAGCCATGTATAACGGCTGATGAACACCTACAAAGGAAGAGGGAAGTCCACAACGGACTTCCCTTTTTTATTGTTTTGATTTCAATATCACCAATACGCTTTGGCAATATCGCTCGCGTCGATTGGCAATATCGCTCGTGTCGATTGGCAATATCGCTCGTGTCGATTGGCAATATCGATTGTGTTATTCAGCAGCGGCAGGTGTTTCGTCGTTTTTCTGCAGTTCGCGATAGATCACAGCATTGAGCGAAACGGCAGCACAGAGTCCTACAATGACAGCGATATGACCTCTTTGTCGCTCATGTCCATTGGACTTCCCGTTTCCCATCCGTTTTGGAGTGATGCTGAAGCCCCACTGACACAGGAAAAGGCAGGGAACGGCAAACCCTTCCCCAAGGATCACTTGTGGAAAGACGATATAGTGACCAAGGACAAATTTTAAGTCCGTAATAAGTAAGAGAATAGGCATAAAAAATCTCCCGCCCAATCCGGACGGGAGATTTTTATGTTGCTTAGCAATGAAATTAATTCATAGCGAAGAAGATGTCGCTGTTGGCAATGAGGCGAGCCTTGTTTACACCTTCCTGATTGAGGGTAAAGCTTTCGGTTTCACCGTTGATATTTGCCATGATAGTGCCATCACCGTTGAAGCGGAAGATTTCCTTCACAACGCCGTCCTGCTCCATTGACCAAGAGTCAGTTTTCTGGTCGTGGATGAAGCGTGTAACTTCTCCGGTAGGCGCTTTGACCTCATATCCGTTTTTCAGCGTAGTCACAGCATAGTAGCGACCATCCTGTCCCATCACCTGCTTCGTCTTTCCAACATCAGCCAAGGGATTTGATCCTGTCCAGAACTCGATAGAGTTGAGCACCAAAGAGTCAGCAAACAGACACAAGCCGCCCACGATAGGAGTGAGGATGAAGCCAACGATAGCGTTGACATACTTATTGTTTGTCATCTGAGTCTCCCACTTAGCAAACTTGTTGAAGAGACTGAAAGAACCGATACACGAACTGGTTGCGAGGCAACCGATGAGCAGCCATGCTGCTACTTTCACATTGAGTTTTCTCATAGTCGTGGTGTTTAAGTTAATAATATAATGATTATAGATAATATACAGATTCTGGACCCATGCAGAAGAGCAGGTCGAGGATGGAGAGGTTGGACTGAAATCCGTGTCGCCACTCAAACACTTGCCAGTAGCGCCGAGGTTGGAAATCGGCATCGGGCAAAGGATGTTTGGCATGGATGACCTGTCTGAAATCGTCGTAGGATCCATCGCCGACAGCCGTTAGTGCCGTTTTGCCGTGGGCAGTATCGGCAGGCAGATATGCCGTGGAGTATTCCACGGCGGGACTGATGTCAATCAGCTGGCATACAGTCTGTCTGATTTCCTCGTTGAAATCAATAAGATAGTCGATTCGCCGCTCATAGAATGGGCGGATATCATCGGCATAATATTCAAAGAATGGACTCTCGCTATAGGCGCTCTGAAGGGCATTCCAGTGTGTGCGGCGCCACTGGTTGTGGTCGCTGATGCGCAGGTCTTTCACCTCGTGTCCGTCCGCCAACCGTTCTACGGGCACTGTGAGAGCCTGCAATCCGTTGGCCGTAGCGATGATACAGCGGTTGCGGTAGGTTTGTTTCTGATAGGAGTCGTGTTGCTCAATGATGGTGCGGTCGTATCGGTGGAGCTTCTGATACCACTGTATAGGACCGAAATAGGCTGTTTGCAATACTGCCGTTTTTACCATATTGCACTCCTTTCTGGACTATAACCCTCGAAGATATTCTTGGTATCGTCGTGACTGTAGAGTATGCCAGCCACCCTTCCGATGATGTTGCGCTCGCTGATGAATCCCAAATGGCGTGAATCTACGGGGTTGTCATCGGCAATAGCTTCGAGCCAATAGTAGTCGAAGGCGCTGCATGTGATGCGTCCGGGGACTATCAGCGGTCCGTTGGTGGTGTGGATGGTATCGCCAGGAATGGCGGTACAGCGTGCCACACAGATGCCTTTGACAGAGTCGCCTGGCATGTCGAATGCCACGATATCGCCGCGTCTGACGCCTTCGCGCAGCAGTCGGCTGTAGGGCAACAGTCGTCCGCCATCTATGCGCAAGCCGTAACTCCATCGGCTGACGATGAGTCTGTCGCCGTTGATGAATACCGGTGCGAGTGCTCGTCCGTCCACGGTATATAGCGTGAAGGCTAAAGCGCGAAATGCCAGCATCAGCAGGAATGCCGATGCAAGAGCTATCACGAACTTCAGCCAATTAGCCATTATATACTATTTAATGTTATCAACAAAGCGGAACAATCTGCTCCAACGTATGCCGCCGAAACCGTTTCTATCGGGATCGCTGCTCCACCAGATGAAGATGGGCTTGCCCACGATATGGTCTTCGGGCACAAATCCCCAGTATCTTGAGTCGAGCGAGTTATGGCGGTTGTCGCCCATCATCCAGTAGTAGTCGAGCTTGAAGGTATAGCTTGTTGCCACCTTACCGTTGATGATGATTTTCCCGTCAGCCACTTCGAGGGTATTTCCTTCGTAGGTGCGTATGCAACGCTCGTAGATGGGCAGGTTATCGAGTGTCAGTTGGATGGATTGTCCCTTAGCGGGTATCCATACCGGACCATAGTTGTCGCGAGTCCAGTGGGTATTGCCGTTGAGTGGGTAGATGTCGAGTGTGCTGTTGTCATCAGATATTTTGATGCTCTCCACCAGATCTTTTCTCTTGGCAAGTGTGCTGACGGCGCGTTTTGTCAAAGGCATATATCCTGCCGTATTGAGCGACATGAGGTCTTCCATGGTAATACCTAAGTCTTCCATGAGTTCTTCGGGCAGGTTTTGCTTGAGCTTCAGATTGTAGGCATACTGCACATTGTCGGGCTCTTTGTTGGCTTTGCCGTCGAGATAGACAATGCGGTTTTTGATTTGCAGGGTCTGTCCGGGCAGTCCTACGCAGCGCTTCACATAGTTTTCGCGGCGGTCGGCTGGTCGGGTAATGATTTCTCCGTATTCAGCCTGATTGCGCTCCACTTCCTGTCTGCCTGCCTGATAGATGAAGTCGAAATACATGCGGCGCTGCATGGCAGAGAGCGAGTCTGGATTTGGACGCTGCGGATATATCTGGTATCCCAACTGATAACAGAGTTGATAGAAATCGTGGGCTTGATATTGTGGTGCGGCACACAGGGTGTCGCCGGCAGGATAGTTGAACACCACGATATCGTTGAGTTTCACTTTTCCAAAACCTTTGGCTCGACGGTAGTCCCAGTGTGGCCATTCGATATAGCTCTTACACTCGAAGATGGGCAGTGTATGCTGTGTGAGTGGAAGTGTGAGTGGTGTTTCTGGAATGCGTGGTCCGTAGCTCATCTTCGAAACGAAGAGGTAGTCGCCCGTCAGCAGTGATTTCTCAAGTGAACTTGATGGAATGACATAGTTCTGAAAGAAGAACAGGTTGATGAAATATACTGCCACGAGTGCAAACACCAGTGCATCGATCCACGACATGATGAACTTGACGGGGCCTTCAGCGTCTTTCCACCACTGCCAACGTATCTTCTTGGTGATATAGATATCGTAGATGAATGGTACGACGATGAGTCCGAGCCATGATTTCAACCATACGAGAAACAAGAGATAGAGGATGATGACAATGGCAAACTTAGTCCATTGCACCTTCATATTGAGTTTTTCCTTTTCTTTCTTCTCCATGATTTAGAATTTAAACATGTCTGATATGGTAAGCAGTCCCTGATGGTCTTTGGTGTATTCGGCAGCAAGCACGGCACCAAGTGCGAAGCCTTTGCGGCTATGGGCATCGTGGGTGATGGTGATAATGTCGGCATCCGAGTCGTAGCGCACGGTGTGTATGCCTGCCACCTCGCCGCGACGGATATGATCCACACGCAGCATTTTGGGGTCGGTGGTCTCTTCTGCCCATGCTTCCTTGCGGTCGATACGCTCCACGATCTCGTCGGCAAGTGTGATGGCTGTACCGCTGGGATGGTCGAGCTTATGCACGTGGTGGGTTTCTTCCATCTCCACATCATACTGTGGGAACTGGTTCATGATCTTTGCGAGATAGCGGTTGACAGCCGAGAAGATGGCTACACCGATGGAGAAATTGGATGCCCAGAAGAGTGTCTGACCTTCTTCGCAGCACATGCGACGCACATCATCGCCATGGTCTTTCATCCATCCGGTCGAACCGCTTACCACTTTGACACCGTGACTAAATGCTTTGAGATAGTTGCCATAGGCTGCCTGTGGTGCGGTGAACTCAATGGCGACATCTGCCGACTGGAATTGGGGTGAATCAAAATCTTGCTGATTGTCGATATCGATAATGCTCACAATCTCGTGGCCACGCTCGCGGGCTATCTGTTCTATCATCTTGCCCATCTTGCCGTAGCCTATCAATGCTATTTTCATCTTTCGTTTCTTGTTTTATATTGTACTATTGTTTGCTGTATTCTTTATTAGTATGCTATGCAAAGGTAAACAATTTATGCCACAATACGTTGGTTTGCAACAGAAAATAACATTTCAAGGGGCATTTAGCTACCATTTGACATCTTTTCAGACTCCTGCAACAGCTTTCAACATATCGTCGTGGACAAGTCTGTTAGTGGCTACAACATCGTTGCCCTCAGTGAAATCGGTGCTACCGGCATAGTTGCTGACTCGTCCACCTGCCTCATTGACGATGATGGCACCTGCCATATAGTCCCACTGACCGATATACTTCTCCATATAGCCATCGAGGCATCCCTGTGCCACCAGACATAGTGCTATGGCGGCAGATCCTATCATGCGGATGCTTGCTACCCGGCCATAGAAGGTGTCGATGAGATGTTTCGCAACGGGATTGTAGGCTTCGTTGTTGTAGGGCAATTGCAGACAGAGCAGCGCATCATCGAGGTGACGGTCACTGACATGTATACGGTTGCCGTTCATCCATGCTCCCCCGCCCTTCCAGGCATAGTAGCAAGAGGCTGTGGGCACATCACACACCACGCCAAGGAGTATCTCTTTTCCGCTTATCAGTGCGATACTCACGGCATAAGGAGAAAAGGCGTGTATGAAATTGGTTGTTCCGTCCAGTGGGTCAACCACCCAACAGTAGTCTTCTCCTTGATAGGTTGCCGATTTCTCTTCAGTGATGAAACCTGCGTCGGGCAATAGTTGTCGCAGTTGGGCAACGATTTTTTCTTCCGACTGCTTATCCACATACGACACATAATCGTGTGCTTGTTTGTGTTCCACGCAGTTTTGATTGAAGTTGCGACGTTCGTTGCGAATGTATTCTGCCACTCTTCTTGCCACGGCACAAACATCTATGGTAAGCAACTCTAAATTTATCATACTCATAATGGTTGTTATTTCCTTGTCGCAAAGGTACGATTAAGTAAGCAAAACACAAAGGAAAAAACTGTTTTTCTTGTGTTTCACCCATCACAAGCAACATTGTTGCAACAAAAAAGCCATAGCCATACAACTAAAAACCGTATGGCTTGGCTCTAACTAATGATATTATCCTGATGTCACGCAAATATGACTTGGCACGGTCAAATATCTTGTCATGATGGTGTGTGCCTATTGTGTTGGTTTGCAAATTAAATTGATTTACTCAGCAAATCAATTGAATTTACTCAGCAAATCAATTGAATTTGCAGAGAGAGGAAACTTTCACACAACTGCCAACAAGCCTCAACAAGCTATCTATCAACAGTGTATGTCAAACACAAAGCGTACTCCTGAACCCTCGTTGCGACAGGCTGTAATGGTGCCGCCATGCATGATAACAGCATTCTTTACAATGGCAAGACCCAGCCCGGTGCCTCCCATCTTGCGGCTACGACCTTTATCCACACGATAGAAACGCTCGAAAATGCGCATGAGATGCTCCTGCGGAATACCTACGCCATTGTCGGAGAAACAGAAATGCCAATAGTCGCCGGTCTGACGGGCGGTCAGCGTGATGGTGGTGCCATCGCCGGCATAGGCAATGGCATTGTCGGTGAGATTGCGGAAGATGCTGTAGAGCAGCGAAGCATTGCCTCGCACGATGAGTGGCGATGGCAGTTGATTGACAAATGTCATGCGGCGCCCGGACAACTGGAGGGCTGTTTCCTGCTGAATGTGACTGACGGTTTCGTAGATGTCAACGGGTTCGAACTCGTAGGCGATGGTTCCGGAATCGAGTCGGTGAAGCGTTGAGATGTCTTGAAGAATGGCTGTCAGACGCTGCGTCTGTGCAAAACTGCGCTCCAAGAACAGTTGGCGATTCTCCTCGGTCATCTTGGTATCGGTCAGAATGGTCTCGATATAGCCTTGAATACTTGCCACTGGGGTTTTCAATTCGTGGGCTGCATTCTGTATGAGTTCGTGTTTCAGTCGGTTTTGCTCCTCTTTGGTGTATTGCAAACGACGGTAGATTTTGATGATGCGCTCGGCTATCTCACCCAGTTCGTCGCCGGGAAACTCTGCCAAGTCCTCTACGTCAAGACTCTCATTGGCGGCTGCTCGCTGGGCAAAGATGCGCAGTTGGTTGATGTTGCGATCGAGACGCTTGCCGAAACGGAACAGCAGAAACGACAGCAATGCCACAATGACAAGGGCCACCCAAATGTAGCGTTGCTCGGCTTGGAGTGCTTCGGTCAGGGTGTGGTCGTAGGGCAATGCCGAACGCACAATATAGTGTTGCTTGGGAAAATAAGATGCTGAATAGAAGTATTCCTTGCCCGTACTGGCACTGCGGCGGTCTATGTCGGAACCGTTGCCCTGTGTCAATGCCTCTTGCACCTCTTTGCGCTGCAGGTGGTTGCCCATGTCGCCATAGTCTTTGCGCGTGTTGTCATAGAGCACATAACCTTGCTCGCTAATCAGCGTGAGTCGCAAACCAGGCATGTGGTGGCGGCGCTCAAAACTGGCAATAGCGGGTTCGGAGTGATCGCCTGCAGCTGTTAGCGACTGACAGAGTTGCTCGTTGTAGTCTTGCAACTGTGTGTTGAGGCGCTCTATCTTAAATTCTTTCTCACGGTGATGCTGGAAAAGGATGAACACCACAGCAAAAATGCAGAATACAGATATGATCTGCAAGGAAAACTTATTGCCTATCGACATGATGATAAAGGGTTTTCGTTGTTTTTCGGCACTAATACCGAAGAAGAGGTGATGATGGAATTGATATGTTCTGTGCGTTGGTATCTGATGACCGAACGGTGTCAAACAGTCATTGTCTGACACCGAACGGATACTTTCAGATTAGGGATTGAAGTAATAGCCGTAGCCCAAACGCGTGCTGATGCACGGGGCATAGCGACCTATCTTCTTGCGCATTCGGGTGATATTTACATCGACGGTGCGGTCGAGCACCATCACATCGCTGGGCCAAACATGGTCGATGAGTTCCTGACGAGAGAACACACGACCCTTATGCTCCAACAACAGGCGCAACAATTCAAATTCGGTCTTGGTAAATGCCACTTCCTCGCCATCTACCGAAACGGTCTTGGTGTTGAGATTGAGCACCAGGTGATCGTAACGCAGCGTTTCGGGCGATACCTGCGTGCTGTGTGTGCTACGGTTGAGCACTGCCTTTACACGTGCCAACACCTCCATAATGCGGAAGGGTTTGGCTATGTAATCGTCGGCACCAAGGCCAAAGCCGTGGAGCATGTCCTGCTCGGTATCCTTGGCCGTAAGGAAGATGATGGGGATATGAGCTGTCTTTTCCTCGGTTTTGAGGCGGCGTGCCAAGTCAAATCCCGACATGCCTCCCATCATCACATCGAGCAACATGAGGTCGAAAGCTGCCAACGGCAACTCCAATGCCTCTTCGGCTGAATTGGCCTCGGTCACCTCATAACCGTCGTTACGGAGGTTATAAGCAAGTATCTCGCATAGGTTTTGTTCGTCATCTATTACGAGTATCTTATAGGTCTTATTATCTTCTTTCATCGTTGCAAATATAGTGATTTTTTGCGTATGTTGCTACGTTTCATGATTAAAAATCAACCAAAACCTCTTCTTCATCGGGTTTTAGCAGTTTTTTGCCTGCACGCAACTGGTGACGCATGATGCTCAGAAGCTCCTGACTCTCCTGGAGGATGTTCAAATAGATGAGCGATACTTTGTATTCGGCACTGTTGGTAGAGCGCTGCATGCGGTCGATATGGCGCTTACGATAGACTGACAGCGTGTTTTTGCAACTGTCGGCTTCGAGCATCGTCTCGCGGTAACGGTCGAAACGGCGGGTGTCGAGCATCTGGGCGGTGGTCTTCATCAAGTCGTTGATGCGCTGGCGCATGGGTTCAAACTCGTCGCGGTAGCTCTGTGGCAGCGGAGTGAAATTGTTGTCAACATGTTCCTTGGCGGGATCGAGCATACGTTTCAGACAGTAGATATACTGCTGGTTGCTGTTGAATCCAAGGTGAAACCAGGTATTGCGCTCAAGAGAAATCTGGGATGGAGAACGGCGCAAGGCTAAAAATTCACGGCGGCGTATCTTGGTCAACTCATCCAATTTATCGTTTAGCGCGCGATGTACGCGACGAAGACCACGAAGATTCTGGTCGGAGAAACTCTCCACAATATCGTTATACTGGTCGAGGGCAAACTCGCAGGTGCCGCTCTGTGTGCGACTCACATGTTTGCAAAGCACATCCCAAACGATCTCTGGATCGCGACTGCGCATCATCAACTTGAACGAAGCATCTTCGGGACTCGCCTTCTTGGCCTTGCGGGCATACTGGATATTGCTGCGAATAAGCAGGAAAACGGCGAGTGCCATGAAGGCAAACATGGCGATGAAACCTCCAAAATAGATGGTCAGGCAGACTAAAGCACAGGTGGCGAAGGCTACACCGGCGGTGACAAACCATCCACCAATCACACTCAGCACACCGGTCACACGGAACACAGCACTCTCGCGACTCCAAGCGCGGTCGGCAAGACTGGTACCCATGGCTACCATGAAAGTGACATAGGTAGTAGAGAGGGGCAACTTGAAGTTGGTTCCGATAACAATCAGTACTGAAGCCAATACCAAGTTGACGGCAGCACGAACCATATCGAAGGCGGCACCGTCTTTCAAAACGACTTCTTCCTTGTTGAAACGGCTGTCAATGCGCTGCATCATGCCCTTGGGCAAATAGCGCACAAGAAACTGACCGCACTCCTGTGTGACGCGAACGATACTGCGAGCGGCGCGAGAAGTACCAAACATTTCATCGCTCTCGTCCTGACGACTCAAATCGACAGAGGTCTTTACTACATTCTGTGCCTTCTTAGAAGTGGCCATGGCAAAAATCATAATACCACCGGCTATCATCAGATAAAGGAACGGAGACTTGGCGGATTCCATCAAGGAACCCATCATAAACGTATCAACATTGCCAGCACCGTGGCTTACCCAATCTTGATAGGATGACAAACCGGCAAGAGGAACACCAATAAAGTTGACGAGGTCGTTGCCGGCAAATGCCATGGCGAGGGCGAAAGTGCCCATCAACACAACCAAGCGGAACACGCTGACACGCATCAGCAACAACAGATAGGATAATAAAGTGGTGGCGGCAAAGACAGCGCCCAGCAACATCGTGGTATTGGCATCTATCCACACTTTGGCATCAGTTGCAAACACAGGCGACTTTGACAAGCCCTTGATAAACACAAAGTAGGCAAGAATGGCAAACGAGATACCTCCAAATACCGACTCGGCTACCTTGTGATTCTTGGTGCGGAACGTGAAGATGATACGCGATAGCCATTGTACCAATACACCACAAACAAAGGCTATGGCTACACTGACAAAGATGGCAACAATGACCGATAGGGCTTTGTCGCTATTGAGAAGGTCGGAAAGTTCCAAAGTGGGATCGCCTGCCATCTTCACAAGTGCCAGAATGAAGGTACCACCCAACAGTTCAAATACCAAAGATACGGTGGTTGAGGTGGGAAGGCCTAAGGTGTTGAACACGTCGAGAATGATGACATCGGTCACCATCACGGCAAGAAACACCACCATCACCTCATAAAACGAATAGTTGACAGGGTGCATGATGCCATGACGGGCAACATCCATCATGCCTGCCGACATTATAGCGCCTACAGCAACACCAACGGATGCTACTATCAATACGGTACGAAAGCGAGCTGCCTTGGCGCCAATGGCAGACTGCAGAAAGTTTACGGCGTCGTTGCTGACTCCGACGAAAAGGTCGAATACTGCCAGTATCAGCAGGAATGCGACAATTACGATGTAGATTGTTTCCATCTTTTATTTGATATATTTTGTTGATTTCTGCCGCAAAATTACGTCACAGAGATTACAGCCGTGTGACAACCTTGTTACATTTCTGTTACAGCGCTCGACTGTAACACGTTCTTAACATGTTCGACACTTTTCCGTAACACCGTCGTTTTACCTTTGCAGCAGAATAACAAAACAAACAAAAAATGAAAGACAATTATTACATTATGGATGAAAAGAAAGCAGATCACATCCGCACTATAGTGGGATGGATCAGATTGGCAATCCTCGTTGTACTCTTATATATTATAGGTACAGCTATCTGTCACGCGCAACAACGAGACAGCTTGGTAAACCTACACGGTGTGTTGCGCGGTAAATACGAGTATCAACCGGAGATGAATGCTGGACGATTTGAGGTGAGAAACGCACGAATGAGTATCAGCGGTAAACTGTCGAAACGGTCGGAATACAAACTGGAGGTCGATCTATGCGACGAATCATCCATCAAGATGAAGGACGCATGGGTAAGACTGTTGCCATGGAAACAACTGCGAGTCAGCATCGGACAACAGCGTTTGCCTTTCACCATCGACGCACACCGCAATCCTGCCAACCAGTATTTCGCCAACCGTAGCTTCATCGCCAAACAGGTGGGAGATATGCGCGACGTGGGACTGCAACTGGGATATACCTTCAAAAACAAAGAGGGACGAACTCTGGCAATTGCAGATGCGGGAATGTTCAACGGTAGCAACCTCGACAACCAAAAGACTGCATGGAACAAAGACTTGAACTACTCTGCACGACTGCAATGGTTTCCAGTAAAAGGACTGGCTATCGTGCCTAGCATTCAGCATACTGCTATTGCCGACCGAAAAGCTGAATATACATCGCTTGACTTCGGCGCTTTCTACGAAACTAACGGATGGCACCTCGAAGCTGAATACCTACACAAACAATATGCACACGATGCTTTCGACGACTGTGACGCCGTGAACGCCATGGTCATCTACAAAATGCCTATAAAAAACAAGGACTGGTTCATGCAAAGCGTATCATACCTGGCTCGTTACGACTATATGGGCAACCATGCTGACGGTAAGAAAGGATTTGAACTCGATGCGGACAACAACGAAACCACACGATTGAAAATCAGCGACTATGCACGCCATCGCATGACACTGGGACTGACCTTCGGCATCCGCAACCCATACCTTCCCACAGAAATTCATCTCAACTACGAGCGGTATTGGTATCCCAACGGCGGTATTGCCAAAGAGAGTGAACAAGATAAACTGGTGGCCGAACTGATGATTAAATTCTAATCATCAACGGCCAACCAGTCGTATTTACCCCAAATCTATTGGTATGATTGGCTTGATCTTGTATTTTTTGGAAGATGGATATTGTTCGGCTTTGAATGAATCGTAGCATGCTATGACAATTACAAAACGGACTAAAATCACCTCATAAAACACAAAAGACTGCAATAATCATATAGATGGTCTAATGACCGATTGGGGCTTAACCAAAAAGCGTTTGAGAGGTCATTCTACAGGACGCACCAAATGGCGCATGGCATGGCCACCCCATTGGTTGTCGTCAACATAGCGGAATCCGCAAGATAAATATAGGCGTTCGGCATTGGGATTGCCTTTATCTACAAGCAGTCCAACACCAGGAAGGCCCATATGACGTGCTCTTTCCAAGGAAGCATTGAGCAAATGGGTGGCAATACCACGACCACGATAGACGGGATCTACTGCCAAACTGTCGATATAAAGTTCGCCTGCCTGCGTCTCATCATCGAGATTGGAATGATCCCGATGCAGATATTCAAGGGCATAACGCACAAACTGCTGGCGCAACTCACGGAGCTCGCCGCCATCATAACACACTAACGCACCTACCACACTGTCGCCATCCATAGCCACCAGCGTGTTGCAATAACTATACTGGCTGTCTTCGCGCTCCACCAGCAACGTCATCATCGTGAGAAAATCATCAATCGTGGCACCCTCACCACAGAAGTGAAGACAGCACTCTTCCGTCATTGCCATCATCACCAATCGTGCAATGGCTGCCGACTGCTCAATACGGGCAGGACGTATTTCTATCGTTGTTTTGTTATTCATGCAACAAAGATAGCATATTTTTTCTATAAAACAACCATCATTCCGCCGCTATCGTTGGATAATTGCAAAAATAGTCTTACTTTTGCACAAAATAACTACAACGTAACAGAAAATGGCATTAAAAGTATTACGCGACCGCATCCTCAAGGATGGAAGATGCTTCGAAGGAGGCATACTCAAAGTAGATAGGTTCATCAACCATCAGATGGACCCTTACCTGATGAAACAGATTGCTGTGGAGTTTATCAAACGTTTCGCACACAAGCCCGTCAACAAGATTATCACCATAGAGGCTTCTGGCATTGCGCCGGCTATCATGTTGGGATATATGATGGAGCTGCCTGTAGTGTTTGTCAAGAAGAAAAAACCTTCGACCATGAACGATATGTATTCCACCACCGTGACATCGTTTACCAAACAACGTGACTATACCGTTGTGATCAGCAAGGAATATCTCGGTCCGGAAGATCATGTGCTCTTCATTGACGACTTCTTGGCATACGGAAATGCTGGTAAGGGTGTGATTGACCTATGCCGACAGGCTGGCGCTACTATAGAGGGCATGGGATTTATCATTGAAAAAGAGTTCCAACACGGAAGGGAACTGCTCCAGAAAGAGGGTATCAGCCAGATAGAGTCGATGGCGATTATTGAATCGCTCGACAACTGCGAAATACGCATCAAAAACGACTAAAACAACAATCAGCAATACCATCTTTCGATCAAACGTCCGATTACGAGATAAAAAAAATCGCCCCATCCGCATGATTACGGATGGGGCGAACTTATAAGAAGGGGATTTCTATCATTTGCGATTGACTTTCATGATAGTGCAACAGGCCTACTCTTTGTTGGTTTCAGGTGCTGCATACTTGCGACACTCAGTAAACTTAACACCTTGCAACAACTTCTTGATGCGCACGCGGGTATTGACAGTTACCACCTTGCCATCAACAGTACGAGTCAGAGACATGGGCTCGGTGACGGTTTCGGGGATGAAACGGATCTTCTTCTTGCGTATGTTGGTGGCAGAAAAGTCGGCTGCCTTTTCCACACAGGAAGTGGAAATGGTGGGCTTGAAGATGCCCAAGCCTTCGATGCGAACCGCATTTCCGTTGTCGAAAGACTGACGAACGGCATTCTTCAACTCCTTCAGTACGGCATAAACATCCGACTCCTTGACTGATACGTTTTGCTGGATGAGGTCGGCAAGAGTATCGGTATCGACAATAGACTTGATTACTACACGACCAAAATACTTTCCATAGGCGCTGTTCTTTGAATTGTTGTTCTTGTAAACTTCGTAATTAATGCTCATAGTGTTTTTCTTTTAAAGGTTAAACTTGTGTTTTTTCTCTTGCGTGTCTGACGTCTGACTTGCGATTGCAAAGGTACAACATTTTGCAAGCGAAAGCAAATATTGTATAGCCACACTACATACCCACTTTTTTGCCATACCATATATTTTGGAACTTTAAACCCCTATTTTTTGTGCCATTTACACCTTATAAAATATAAAAGGCTATCGGTTTTAATTTTTATTCTCTTATGTTCATATAGCTCTTATAAAATGGTACAAACGGAAATAATAAGCAGAAGAAAAAGAAAAAATATATGTTGGCAACAAGATGAAGGGGGACGATGCCTATGACATACGTGACATCACGACAAAAGCTGTAGTAACAGAGAAAGTGGTGACGACTGAAGAAAGACGAACTAACCGCGGCTTTCACGGTCTTTGATGATGGCGGAGAAATTGTCGATGGCCCATTGTATCATAGGACGACAGGCTTCCATAAACGAACAAGCACGTGGTGTCATGCTATATTCTGTGCGTGGTGGCACTTCAGGATATACCTTACGGATGATGAATCCATCGGCTTCAAGGTCACGCAGCGTGGTGGTAAGCATCTTTTGTGATATGTCGGGGATGGATTTTTGGAGTGCTGAAAAGCGCATAGGTTCGTGGTGTTGCAACAATTCGTGCATCACTATCAACGACCATTTTGCACCTACACGTGCCAAGATATTGCGCACGGGGCAATTGGGAAACATTTCGTTTAGAAACATTGTGGTAGTATCTTCCATAAAAACATGAACGGAGAAGATGCACGTTTATTGTCTTCCCCGCCTTGGTTTTTAATTATCCTGCGTGTGTTTGCTTATTCTTCTACCACACCATCGGTAGCTGTATATTGTTCAAGAGAACCTTCTTTGGCTTGTATGCAGATATATACTAAGGGAGTGTTGCCAGTATTCTTGGTACAACGGCTTACGGCCGGTGCAATTCTCACCAGACTGCCAGATGCAACGGGTTCTTCTATGCCATCAAGCGTAAATACACCTGTTCCACTAACTACGATATAGAGTTCTTCGTTTTGTTTGTGGTAGTGATTGAACGGAATAGCCTGACCGGGCGCAAGCGTTCCAAACGATACTTCCATTCCGGTAGTACCGACGATGTCTTTCACAAAGGCCTTACCTTCAAAGGTGGCGAGGTTTCCTACTGTAGCTACGGTGTAGCCATTGCCTGTTTTCTGTAATTCTGTCTGATTCATATACTTTGTATTTGTTTGGTTTGACGCTGCAAAATTACTACGTTTCTACCTTTCCCACAAGAGGGCAATCAGAAGATAGTTACTTACCTTTAAGTAACTATTGTTGAGTGTCTGCAGGTTACACAAGACATATTTATGATACATTAACTTATAGCAAAATGGCGATATAAACTTGCTAACAGCGATTGCCAATGGAGTAATTACTACGAAGATGATAGTCAACGGCTCTACAATACCCATAGAAAGCATTTACAGGCGCGCTAAGCGGGCATAGCACGACTATCCTTAGGGAATACCTCATTTTCCTATAAAACGCCACACAGGCCATTTATGCAACGTGTGACAATACCATTGCACAATGGTTGATAAGATCTTTGCGCAACGGTTGGTAAAACGTTTATCCAATGGTTGCAAGATCTCTGTCAACGTTTGATAAGACTTTGACCAACGTTTTGCAATATCCTTGTCTAACGTTTTGCAATACTTTTGCCTGTGATTTGGGAAAGCGAAAAATAACGTTCGTTTAGAGGACGCTAATGCTATAAACAAGTTCTTTTATTATCGGGTGGTGGATGTGTGGTCGAAGTGTGGTCGAAAACACGAGTAAATGGGCATCGACCACAACATTAAAAATATAATTGCCAAAGAATTATGGTATAGGTGTGGTCGAGTGGTCGGAAAAAACCGAAAACCGACATTTCTGTATGCGCCTTTGCACCACCCTACTGCTTGGTGGGGATGATATTTGAGGAATTTAGGATTATTGCTTATGCTAACCAACATATGGGGACGGGAAATGAAATGAACCGTATCATGTCCAATAGGGACTGATACGGTTCAAGTGATAAATTATCTAAGAATCAGATCAATCGGCAAGTTTTGCCTTGATCATCTCACGATTCAGACGTGCAATGTTGCTGATGGTCTCGTTCTTCGGGCAAACTGCTTCGCAGGCACGGGTATTGGTGCAGTTACCAAATCCGAGTTCGTCCATCTTGGCAACCATGTTCTTCACACGGCGTGCAGCCTCTACGCGACCTTGTGGAAGGAGTGCGAGCTGGCTAACCTTAGATGATACGAAGAGCATGGCAGAACCGTTCTTACAAGCGGCTACGCAAGCACCACAACCGATGCATGAAGCGCAGTCCATAGCCTCGTCGGCGTCTTCCTTCGGGATGAGGATAGCGTTGGCATCCTGAGCCTGACCGGTGCGCACGGTGGTGTATCCACCTGCCTGCATGATCTTATCGAAGGCTCCACGGTCAACCATACAGTCTTTGATAACGGGGAAGGCTGCCGAGCGCCAAGGCTCTACGGTGATAACGTCGCCGTCTTTGAAGCGGCGCATGTAAAGCTGGCAGGTGGTGGCGCCACGTTCGGTCTTACCGTGTGGTGTACCGTTGATATAGAGCGAGCACATACCGCAGATACCCTCGCGGCAGTCGTGGTCGAATACGAAAGGCTCCTGGCCTTCGTTGATGAGTTCCTCATTGAGGATATCCAGCATCTCGAGGAATGAGGTGTCATCGGGGATGTCCTTCATCTCGTGAGTATCGAAGTGGCCCTGGTCTTTGGGTCCGTTCTGACGCCAGAACTTGATGGTAAATGATATATTCATGATGCTTAGTTCTTATAGTTACGTGTTTGTACCTTGATTGCCTCATACTCCAGTGGCTCTTTGATGAGTTCGGGTTCGTTGCCTTTGCCCTTGTACTCCCAGCAACCTACATAGAAGTAATTCTCGTCGTCGCGCTTAGCTTCGCCTTCCTCGGTCTGATATTCCTCGCGGAAGTGTCCACCGCAAGATTCGTTGCGTGAAAGAGCGTCGAAAGCTACGAGTTCACCCATGGTGAAGAAGTCGCGGAGGTGGATGGCTTTGTCGAGTTCGACATTGAGTCCTTCCTTCTTACCGGGTACGAAGAGGTTGGTGTCGAACTCTTTTTCGAGCTCGTGCATCTTCTTCAAACCTTCTTTCAGTCCCTCTGCGGTGCGACCCATACCTACATATTCCCACATGATGTGGCCGAGTTCTTTATGGATTGAGTCAACTGAGCGCTTACCCTTGATATTGAGCAGACGGTCGATTTCAGCGTTGACAGCCTTCTCAGCTTCCTCAAATTCGGGAAGATCTGTGGGAACCTTTGCCCATACAGCCTGGTCGGCCAGGTAGTTCTGGATGGTGTAAGGCAATACGAAGTATCCGTCGGCCAGACCCTGCATCAATGCCGAAGCACCGAGGCGGTTTGCACCGTGGTCAGAGAAGTTACACTCACCAATGGCGAACAGACCGGGGATGGTGGTCTGCAGCTCGTAGTCAACCCAGATACCACCCATGGTATAGTGGATGGCGGGATAAATCATCATGGGCTTGTAGTACTTCACACCGTTGATTTCGTTGGCTACATCGCCAGGGAATACGTCGGTGATTTCCTCATACATATCGAAGAGGTTGCCATAACGCTGCATGATAACGTCGAGGCCGAGACGGTTGATAGACTCAGAGAAGTCAAGGAATACGGCAAGTCCGGTATTGTTTACACCGTAGCCCTTGTCGCAACGCTCCTTTGCTGCACGTGAGGCTACGTCACGGGGTACGAGGTTACCGAAGGCTGGATAGCGACGCTCAAGATAGTAGTCGCGGTCTTCCTCTGGAATTTCCCATCCCTGCTTGGTGCCAGCCTGAAGGGCTTTAGCGTCTTCAAGTTTCTTAGGAACCCAGATACGTCCATCGTTACGGAGTGACTCTGACATCAGGGTCAACTTAGACTGCTTGTCGCCGTGTACGGGGATACAGGTGGGGTGAATCTGTACGTAAGAGGGGTTTGCGAAGTATGCGCCCTTGCGGTAGCACTGTACTGCTGCGGTGCAGTTACATCCCATAGCATTGGTAGAAAGGAAGTAGGTGTTTCCGTATCCACCAGTAGCGATTACTACGGCATTGGCGGTGAAGCGCTCGAGTTCGCCGGTCACAAGGTTCTTGGCGATGATACCGCGTGCACGTCCGTCAACGATTACTACGTCTTCCATTTCATAGCGGGTGTAGAGCTTCACCTTACCAGCTTGTACTTGGCAAGAGAGTGAGCTGTAGGCACCGAGCAGAAGCTGCTGACCGGTCTGACCCTTTGCATAGAATGTACGTGATACCTGTGCACCACCGAACGAACGGTTGGCGAGCATGCCGCCGTACTCACGTGCGAAAGGTACGCCCTGAGCTACACACTGGTCGATGATATTGTTTGACACCTCTGCCAGACGATATACGTTGGCTTCGCGGGCACGGTAGTCACCGCCCTTTACGGTGTCGTAGAACAGACGATATACTGAGTCGCCGTCGTTCTGATAACATTTGGCTGCATTGATACCGCCCTGTGCTGCGATAGAGTGTGCACGACGGGGAGAATCCTGAATGCAGAGGTTGATAACATTGAAACCCATCTCACCCAAAGAGGCTGCGGCAGAAGCACCGGCAAGACCGGTACCAACCACGATGACGTCGAGTTTCAGTTTATTCTTTGGGTTGACCAGACGCTGATGAGCCTTATACTCTTTCCATTTGTCGGCTACTGGTCCGGCAGGGATTTTTGAATCTATTTGTTTTGCCATAATTCAAAAGTAATTAAAGATTTGACATTAATCCTGCTCTATACTACCACAGGCTGGGAGCAAGTCCAGCAGCGAAAGCTACTACTACTGCTATGAAAGCAAGGATGAGCAGAGTCACATAGATGTTGCCGATAACGCGCCAACGGTTGAACCAAAGTTTGCCGCTGATACCGATAGTCTGCATGGCTGACCAGAATCCGTGGGTCAGGTGGAACCACAGAGCTACCAACCAAACGATGTAGAGCACTACATAGACTGGGTTCTGGAACGTGTCGATGATAAAGGCGAAACCATCTGAAGGCAGATGACCCATGGTGGTACCGATAAGCTCGGCAAACATCATGTTGTACCAGAAGTTGAACAAGTGGAGCAGCAGACCCAGTACAACGACGATTCCCAGAACGAGCATGTTCTGAGAAGCCCATTCTACCTTTGCGGGCTTTTCTGTCTCAGCATAACGCTCCGAACCACGGGCAGAACGGTTCTGTGCGGTCAGGATGAATGCATAAACAATGTGAATTACTGCCAAGGCAGCCAATCCCAAGGTAGCTACTACAGCATACCAGTTGGCACCAAGAGCTTCACAAATCCAGTTGTAAGCCTCGCCAGAGAACAGCGCAACAATGTTCATGCATCCGTGGAATGTCAGGAACAGGATCAGCGCGATACCCGTTACGGACATCACAACCTTACGACCAATTGATGAATTGATTAACCACATAAAATGTTGAAATTTAATTAATTAAATATTTGATTTTGTTGTTTATACAAAGGAACTTTGCCTCACGGCATATTCACACAATACCCACTAATAAGTAAGCTTTTGCGCTTTCTGCCGACAAAATTACTAAAAAACAATGAACCACGCAAACGTTTTCGTTAAAATCATCACAATATTATATATTAT
>NZ_NPJB01000009.1:0-3685 GCF_002251345.1 Prevotella sp. P4-119
GCTACCCCATCACTTCGAGAGAGCAGTATATGAAGCTCAGGGAATCGGGCGAACAGACTGCCTGTCTGACGAAAGCCCGCAACGGCAACAAAAAGGCGAAGTTGCGCCTGATGCAGTTTAACTATTCGTTGGCAGGATCAGAACACTTTGCATTGAAAGGCTACGACATCGTGGGTAAGACGGTGGGCATGGATGTGGATTTTGACCCAGAGGCGAAGGACTATGAGAAGCGGTTGAAAGAAGCGCCACAGCTGATCCTTGACAAGAAAGAGGAACTCGGACTGGTGCTGTTGGAGCGGTCGGTCAACAAAGGTTTTCACTTGGTATTCCGCCGTAGGGCAGGACTCTCGCAGGAGGAAAACTTGCGGTGGGCAAGCGACCTGTTGCAGATACCGTTTGACCAAGCTGCCAAAGACGTGACGCGCGTGTTTTTTGCCACTGGAGCGACGAAAGATGATTTGATTTATCTTGACGATGCACTGTTTGATAATGCCCCGTTTGAGGCAGAAAATGCACCTGTGGCAGAGTATAAAATGACGGAGGAAACGTCAAGTCAAGAGGCGACCAAGGACCAGCCTGCAACGTACCCCATCATGTATCAGGGCATGCCTTATACGTCGATAGTCGAAGCACTGGAAAACCAGTTGGGCGGACGCCCTGAACACGGGTCGCGTAATGCGTTCATCTTCTCCATGGCGTGCAACCTGCGTTATCTGTGTAATGACGACCCACAATGGATAGCAACCCTTTTGCCCAATTACGGCGAAGAACAAGGTCGGTGGATGTCCACCATCCGTTCGGCATGCGAGCGCAAGCAGACGATGGCGATGCCCGAAATAGTGAAGCGAGCCTTGAAGGTGGCGCAACAGGAAAACCGCTGTGATGGTGACGGAGAGGGTGAGGATGCTCCGCCTCAGATGCCGAAGAAGCTGCCCAAACTCATCGAACTCCTGACCTCGCAGACGCCAGAGATCTATCGGGCTGCCGTGGCGCATGCGGTATTTCCTCCGTTGGCAACCCACCTGTGGCGCACACGCTTCCCCTATATAGATAATGTGGAGCATGAAGCCACGCTGATGTGTGTGCTGATGGCTGGAACGGGTGCCGGTAAATCGTGTGTCAGCGACCCCATCAAGCATATCATGGCGGATATTCGGGAGCGTGACCGAGAGAATCTGGAACGCGAGAAAGCATGGAAGGAAGAAGCGAGCAGAAAGGGTGCCAACAAAGACAAGGCAAAGCGCCCTGAAAACCTTGTCATCCAGGAGATTGATGCCGACATGACCAATCCTGCTTTCGTGATGCGTACCGCCGAGGCACAGGAGCATTTCCTCTATACGTCGCTCAACGAAATTGACCAGTTTGATGCGTTGAAAGGCCAGGGCAAGCAACAGTTTCGCATCATGTGTCTGGCATTCGACCCAGGCAACACCTACGGACAGACGCGTGTGGGTATGCAGTCGGTGACCGAGCGTGTCACCGTCCGTTTCAACTGGAACGCTTCGACGACGATAGTCAAAGGACAGCAGTATTTCCGCAATGTGCTGACCGATGGTCCTATCTCGCGTATCAATTTCTGTACGATACCGGAGCGAGAGATTGGCGCAGAAATGCCCGTCTATGGCACTTACGATGATCACTTTGACGAGCAGCTCAAGCCCTATATCGAAAATCTGTGTCGGGCAAACGGCCTTGTGGAATGTAAGGAAGCCATTGCGTTGGCACAGCAACTGAAAGAAGAGAATGCCGATACGGCACGCATGACGCAGAGCAGAGTGTATGAGAACCTGTCGTTTCGTGCTAACGTCATCGCCTATCTCAAAGCGTGTGTACTCTACGTGGCAAACGGTTGCAAGTGGGAACAGGAAATCGCCGATTTCGTCCGTTGGTCGGAGCAGTACGATCTTTGGTGCAAGATGCGCTTTTTCGCGACTGCCATCGAACAGGCGGAAACTGAGGGAGAGAAATCTAACCGCAGAGGGCCGAGAAATCTGCTGCAACTATTGCCCAACGAGTTTACTATGCACGAAGCTGAAGCTCTTCGACTGCAACAGGGCTTTGATAGAAAAGGGACAATACAAATGTTGCGTATGTGGATTCAACGTAAGTACATAATCAGAACAAGCGTTACAGATAACAATATAACAGTTTATGAAAAGCTAAAATTTAGAAATTACGAGAAATGAAGATAACAATCATACGTGCCGAATGTTCCAAATATGGGCAGGACGGTGTACTCTATATCAATAATAATCCAGTGTGCGATACATGCGAACACCCTAAACGTAAATTGCCAGCAGGAGAATATGACCTAAAGTTGGCATTGAACAGGAAACTTAGGCGGTCGGTACCGACACTCTCGAACGGGAGTATTATCACCATGGGAAACGGTCCGTTTCTGCTCAACAACGACATTATTGTGGGCAAGCGTGTGTTGCGAGGGGTGTTGCTCCAGACATCCGAGGTGTTTAACAAGCTGATTGATCGGCTTGACAAAGCACAAAACGTAGGAAAAACATTTACATTAACAATTAAATAACGAAACATTATGAAAGAACTTTTCAAGGTAATCTCACAGTCAGAACCTACCACCATCCGTAAGCAGGATGGCTCTCAGATCAACAAGTCCATCATCGTACTGCAAGAGATTGGCAGTCAGTATGAAGACACTTTCGCCGCGACCCTGTTGGGCAACCAGGGAAAATACAGCAAGGGCGACCTCGTGTATTGTGCGCTGCGGTTTAACGCGCGAGAGTATAACGACAGCATCTATCAGGATGTGGTGATCAAGGACATCGTGAAGTTTCATTCTACCAACGTATTCTGATCATGGCAAAAGACATCATTCTTTCAGAGCATTTCCGCTTGTCGGAGTTTACCAACTCCTACATGGCGAAGCGATTAGGCATTGACAACACGCCTTCATTGGCGGTAGTGAGCAACCTTCAGCAACTGTGTCGGCATGTATTAGAGCCCCTGCGCCAGTATGCCGGTTGTCCCATCATCATCAGTTCGGGCTACCGTTGTCCGTCGCTCAACCAGGCGGTGGGCGGTGTGAGCAAGAGTCAGCACCTCGTTGGTGAAGCAGCAGACATCGTATTGCCATCCACGGCAGTAGGTCGTCAATGGCTGTGTTGGTTGATGGATCAGAAGTTCGACCAGCTCATCTTCGAGCGTGCGAGCGTCAAGAGCACAACATTCTGGATTCACGTGAGTTATCGGCAGGATGGCCACAACCGCCAACAGGTGATTGAAGGGCTGACGAAGATCTAAAGTCTCACAGAAATTTTTAATCCACGGATCACACTCTAAGCGGATTCTTTTGGGGGTTGCTTCGCAAGAAATCTTTGGAGGAAATCTTCATGTAAAATCTAAGGACCTAAACGGTCCAGAAATCTATTTAAGATTGCTATCTCCCTAAAATATTTCTTGCCGTAGGCAACATCTTAAACAGGATTTCCCCAAAAGATTTCTAGCCTTCAGGCTACCCAAAAAAAATCCACGGATCACACGGAGAACACGGAAATATTTTTATCAAGACGTACAAATAGAAAAGAGGCGGTATTCGCATACGGCCTCTTTTATAATTAATTATTAATTTATAAGAAATTACTGTTACAAAAGTCCTGTTTCAGTAATTCTGGCCTATGTTTACGTTGCAAATATACGAATAATAATGATATGT
>NZ_NPJB01000089.1:0-14621 GCF_002251345.1 Prevotella sp. P4-119
ACTCCGCTATTGTCTTCCAGCAAATTTCCTGCATTTTCTGCATCAAAATGTTTGCAAAACTCGTCTATAATACAAAATAATTCTGTAACTTTGCAATCGGTAGTCATATTAAATATTTTTGTAACTATTTGATTTTCACCTATAAAGGTACAAAATATTTATGAGACTACCAGCTTTTTTATAAACTATTTCTTATCCCGAACTGGGGTAAAACATAAATAGCCATTCACCCATGTGGAGGGATGATGAATCATGTCTTGTCGCATAATTGACTTTATGACATAATCTTATCCCGAATTCAGGTTTAGAGTAATTTGAAATTCCAAAAAGCATTCAAGGATGGTGTAGTGTTGGGCAATGAGACATCGGGGTGGCATGCTAAGTATGGCAGGTGGGGTGTGTATGCTTCTCGCGTACGCACATGTGTATATGCGCACATGCGCAAGTTGCGTATTTTTCGACCACTCGACCACCATTCTTTGTAACATGTTGTGCGATAACGGTTTGCTGGTGCTTGATAGGTATATCTATCGACCACCCATCGACCACCGACCGACCACCGAATGTGGTGGTCACGCATTTGTCACGTCAAATGGTTTGGTAATTCGATAACTTAATTGTACCTTTGCAGCTGCGCTGTCTAAGGTAGGCTGCACCTCGGAAAATCAAAAGAAAAGGTGTTTTCTTTTGTTTTTCTCTCGGTTTGCACTACCTTTGCACCACCAACCGATATAGAATCGGAATATCGACGCTAACAATTCATAAAAACAAAAGTATATGAAGTCAACAACAATTCTTAGTGCCTGTTGCACAGTAATGATGCTGGCAGGCAACATGGGCGCTGAAAAGGCATTTGCTCAACAGCCAACCAAGGTGCATGGCTATGCCAAAGAGAACATGAACACGGCAGTGAAGCCCGGTGACAACTTTGTGGAATATGCCACTGGTGCCTGGCTGAAAAACCATCCGTTGCGCGACGACCAAGTGACCAACGGTGCCTTCATGGACCTCTACGAGCAGAACCAGAAGCAGATTCAGGAGCTCATCTTGCAGTTTTCTACCACACCACAGCAGAAAGGTTCGTTGGGTCAGAAGATAGGAACGCTCTACAATCAGATGATGGATTCGGTGCGCCGCAATAAGGAAGGCTTCCAACCCATCGTGAAAAACCTGGAGAGAATCCGTGCCATCAAGGACCGTAAGGAATATCAGCGCGTGACAGCCGAACTGGATCGTCGTGGCGAATCGACCATGATGTATGGCATCGGTGTGTCAGCCGACCAGCGTCAAGCCGACCGCAATATCGTGGGCATAGGTCAGGGAGGACTCGGTTTGGGCACTCGCGACTACTATCTGAACGATGATGCTCAGACGCAAGCTGTGCGCAAAGCCTATATGGACTATAATACTAAATTGTTCACACTCGTGGGCTATGACGAGGCAACAGCCAAGCAGAAAGCCGATGCGGTATATGCCATAGAGAAGCGTATTGCCGAGAAGAGCTATTCCAGAGTGCAGCTGCGCGACATCAATGCCAACTATCACAAGATGTCGTTTGACGAACTCTGCGAGCAGTTCCCCGGTATCGACTGGACCACCGTATTCTGGGTATCAGGATTCCCAGCCTTCGACAGCGTGGATATGGGTCAGCCCGAACCCCTTCACGAGGTGGAGAAAGTATTGGCAGAGACATCGATCGACGATCTGAAGAGCTATGCCGAACTGCGCATCATCAGCGGTTCAGCCTCTTATATGAGCGATGACTTCCGAAAGGCTGCCTTTGCATTCTCAAGTGTGTTGAGCGGTCAGCAGCAGGACGATCCCCTTTGGAAGCGTGCCACCAATCTGGTGAATGGAGTGATGGGCAACGCCATTGGTAAGATGTACTGCGAGAAATACTTCCCCGAATCCAGCAAGAAGCGCGTGCTCGAACTGGTGCGCAATCTGCAAGTGGCACTCGGTCAGCGCATCAACGAAGCCACATGGATGAGTGCTGAGACCAAGGCCCAGGCTCAGGACAAACTGTCTAACTTCATTGTGAAGATAGGTTATCCCGACAAATGGAAAGACTATAGCAAGTTGGACATCAGCGATTCGCTCTCACTCTGCGAGAACCTTGCCAACATCTCTGAGTTCTTCACGATAGACGAACTGCAGCGTAAAGTGAACAAACCCGTTGACAAGACCGAGTGGCTGATGACCCCACAGACCATCAATGCCTACTACAATCCTACCACCAACGAGATCTGTTTCCCTGCCGGTATCCTTCAGGCTCCCTTCTTTGATCCTACAGCCGACGATGCCATCAACTACGGTGCCATCGGTGTGGTGATCGGTCATGAGATGAGTCACGGTTTCGACGATCAGGGATGCCAGTTTGACAAGACCGGCAACCAGCGCAACTGGTGGACTGCTGCCGATAAGGCTAACTTCGATAAGCGTACCGCAGTGCTCGTAGATCACTTCTCTACCATCGAGGTGGTGAACGGCAAGAAGGTGAACGGCAAGATGACTCTTGGTGAGAACATCGGCGACAACGGTGGTTTGAACATCGCGCTGCGTGCCTACCACAACGCTCAGAAGGAGGGCCATGTGATTTCGTCAGACCAGAAAGACTTCACTGCCGATCAGCTCTTCTTCCTCGGTTATGCTCGCATCTGGGCAAGCAACAACCGTGAGCAGTATATGGATATGCTCCTGACACAGGATGTTCACTCGCCCAATATGGCTCGCGTGAACGGTGCGCTGCCCCATATCGATGCTTGGTATCAGGCTTTCGGTGTGAAGAAGGGCAATCGCCTCTTCCTTCCTAAGAAGAAGCGTGCACAGGTGTGGTAACATCGCTGTTGCCCCTGTGGAGCGTCAGCTATCATGGGTGTAAACCTTGCATAGCGCTGTTGTGCATGCTGGGTTTACACCCTTTCTGTATCGTGTAGCGGTGGTGTGAACGGCAGATGGCTGAGCAAATTCATTGAGATTGGTTTGCAAATTCATTGAATTTGGTTTGCAATTTCAATGAATTTGGTTCGCAATTTCATTGAATTTGGTTTTGTATGGATGGGTTTTGTAATGCTTATGTCATGCGCATTGCATTGGTTTTTATGATCATCGGAATATAAAAGGTCACATGGAAATCAATCATCGGAATTTAGACGGAATTTAGACGGAATTTAAACGGATGTTTTGGGGGTAGCCTACGGCTAGAAATCTTTGGAGGAAATCTTTGATAAGATATGGCCTATGGCCAGAAATAATAATCTTCAACGAAAATCCCAACTGAAAATGCGCTCGAATACCTCGCTTTTGGGGAGAATTTTATTGGGGATTGCCTACGTTCGGAAAATCAAAAGAAAAGGTATTTCCTTTTGCATTCCGCTCACTTAATCGTAACTTTGAAGCTACGCTTCCAAGTTAGGCTGCACCTCGGGAATACAAAAGAAAAACGAGTTTTCCTTTTGTATTCCGCTCGGTTTGCACTAACTTTGTACCCTAAATACGAAAAAGATGAAGAAACTTTATATTGAAACCTACGGATGTCAGATGAATGTAGCTGATTCGGAGGTAGTGGCCAGCGTGATGCAAATGGCCGGATACGAACACACTGAAAACCTCGATGAGGCTGATGCAGTGTTTCTGAACACCTGTTCGATACGCGATAACGCCGAACAGAAAATATATCACCGACTCGATGCACTCGATGCCATCAAGCGCAAACGACCACTGATCATCGGCGTGATAGGGTGTATGGCAGAACGCGTGAAGGACGATCTGATAGAAAACCACCATTGCGATCTCGTGGCAGGACCAGACGCTTACCTCACACTGCCCGACCTCATAGCACAAGCGGAAAACGGACATAAAGCCATCAACATAGAACTATCTACCACAGAGACCTATCGCGACATCGTGCCACAACGACTGCATGGCGCACATATCGGAGGATTTGTCAGCATCATGAGAGGATGCAACAACTTCTGCCACTATTGCATCGTGCCCTATACACGCGGACGCGAACGGTCACGCGACGTGGAAAGCATACTCCGCGAAGTGAGAGACCTGCACGACAGAGGCTTCAAAGAGGTGACTCTGCTGGGACAAAACGTCAATAGCTACGGACTGTCGCCATCGGGAAAACGCGAGCCAGGCAGCACATCGTTCGCACAGTTGCTCCATCTCGTAGCGCAGGAGGTGCCCGATATGCGCGTGCGCTTCACCACATCCAATCCGGAAGATATGACAGAGGATATCCTACATGCCATAGCCGAAGAGCCCAATCTCTGTAAACACATCCACTTCCCGGCACAAAGCGGTAGCAACAAGATACTGAAACTGATGAACCGCAAATACACCCGCGAGCAGTATTTAGAGCGCGTGGAAGCCATACGCCGCATCATTCCCGGTTGCGGACTGACCACAGACATCTTCGTGGGCTACCACGACGAGACTCCCGAAGACCATGAGGAAACGCTCTCGCTCGTGCGTGAATGTCAGTTTGACTCTGCCTTCATGTTCAAATACAGTGAACGCCCAGGCACCTATGCTGCCAAACACCTGCCCGACAATGTGCCGGAAGAGGTGAAAATAGAACGACTGAACGAACTGATTCGCCTGCAAACAGAGGTCAGTGCCGCACAAAACCGCAAAGACGAGGGCAAGGAGTTTGACGTGTTGATAGAGTCGTTCAGTAAGCGTTCGCGCGAACAACTCATGGGACGCACCGAACAAAACAAGGCGGTGGTGATGGATAAGAAAGGACATCACATCGGCGAAACCGTACGCGTGCGTATCACAGGAAGTACCAGTGCAACATTATTCGGCGAGATACTATGAGAGAATTTATCAATGTGTTGAGGCGCTTCGTGCCTCCCTATAAGAAGTATCTGGTGTTGTCGGTGGTGTTCAACATCCTCTCGGCAGTACTCAACATCTTCTCGTTTGCCGCACTCATACCTATCCTGCAAATCATATTCAAAACCGGCGACGGTAAGGCTGCCACCGGTTGGATGGCATGGGACTGGGGCAATGCGCAAGAAGTATTGATGAACAATCTCAACTACTACGTCAACACCCTGTTGGCAGAACATGGACAGACCACCACACTGCTCTTCATCGGACTGTTTCTGGCTTTTACCACCATGCTCAAAACGGGGGCCTACTTCCTCTCATCGGCTACCATCGTGCCCATCCGCACGGGGGTGGTGCGCGATATTCGCAACCAGCTCTATCGGAAAATCACGGCGTTGCCCCTCGGATTCTTCAGCGAGGAACGCAAAGGCGATATCATTGCCCGCATGAGTGGCGACGTGCAAGAGATAGAATCGAGCATCATGTCGAGTCTTGACATGCTTTTCAAAAACCCCGTACTCATTGTGGCATACTTCACCACACTCGTCTTTATATCATGGCAACTCACCGTGTTTACCCTCGTCATCGTGCCCGTTATGGGATGGTTCATGGGATTTGTGGGCCGTAAGCTCAAAGCCAAATCGATCAAGGCACAATCGCTATGGAGCGACACGATGAGCGTGGTAGAGGAAACCCTCGGCGGTCTGCGCATCATCAAAGCATTCTGTGCCGAGGAAAAGATGCGACAGAAGTTTGACCGCATCAATACAGGCTACCGCAATGATATCATGCATGTGAACATTCGCCAACAGCTGGCACACCCCATGAGCGAGTTTCTGGGCACTGTGATGATCGTCATCGTGTTGTGGTTTGGCGGTGTATTGGTGCTCAACTACCATGCCCTGTCGGGTCCGACATTTATCTACTACATGGTTATCCTCTATTCCATCATCAATCCGCTGAAGGAGTTTTCAAAGGCTGGCTATAACATTCCGAAGGGATTGGCATCGATGGAACGTGTGGATAAGATACTCATGGCTGACGACAGCATCAAGGAGTCAGACCATCCGCAGCATATCCAGCAGTTTGAACATCAGATTGAACTGCGCAATGTGTCGTTCCGTTATGGCGACCAGTGGGTGTTGCGACATATCAACCTCACCATTCCAAAGGGAAAAACCATTGCCTTGGTAGGACAGAGCGGTAGCGGCAAATCGACACTGGTCGATCTCATTCCCCGCTATTACGATGTGCAAGAGGGCGAAGTGCTTATCGATGGCATCAATGTGAAAGACCTCGGCATACAGGATTTGCGACAGTTGATCGGTAATGTGAACCAAGAGGCGATACTCTTCAACGACTCGTTCCGCAACAATATCGCCTTCGGTGTGGAGACTGCCACCGATGAACAGGTGGCGGAAGCCGCACGCATAGCCAATGCCTACGACTTCATCATGCAGAGCGAACAACAGTTTGATACCAATATCGGCGACCGCGGCGGACGCCTGTCGGGCGGTCAGCGTCAGCGTGTCAGCATTGCACGTGCGATATTGAAAAATCCTCCAATACTCATACTCGACGAAGCTACATCGGCACTCGATACCGAGAGTGAGCGCTTGGTACAGGATGCACTGGAGCGACTGATGAAGCAGCGCACCACCATAGCCATTGCCCACCGACTCAGCACCATACGCAATGCCGACGAGATATGTGTGCTCCATGAGGGACATATCGTAGAGCGTGGCACCCACGAGTCACTCCTGGCGATGGATGGATTCTATAAACGACTCAACGATATGCAGAACTTAGGATAAGCCACTGTGGTGGCATCCGACAGGAAAACAACATCAACACGATCAACAAACAAGGGTAACAACGATGAAAGGTATCATAGGAAGATTCCAACTCATGCTGGGCGACTATATCAAGATGATAGGCATCTTTATAGCCGCGAAGCTCTGTTTCATGCTCGCACTGCGCAGCAACCATCCGTTTGAAGGGGCTGACGTCTGGCAAGTGGTGAAGCACGGACTGTCGCTCGACCTCTCTACGGCACTCTATCTGACGATTGTGCCCTTCTTGGTGATGGCGGTATCGGTGTGGTGGAAGCGCACGGAGGTGTTGCGCAAAGTTCTCAACGGCTATTATGCCGTAGTGGCTTTCATCCTCGCCTTGGCATTTGTGGCTGATACGAGCCTTTATCCGTTCTGGGGATTCAAGCTCGATGCCTCCTGTTTACAGTTTCTTTCCACTCCAGGTGACGCTTTTGCCAGCGTCAGCATAGGTTATATCGTGTGGAGAGTGGTGATCATAGCAGTGGTGACAACGGTGATTGCCGTGCTGATGATGCGTTGCAGATGGCATTTCAAAGTGACCTGCCGCCGCTGGATAGCCATGCTGCTGATGGTGGCAACGGTGCCGTTGATGGTCATCGGTATTCGTGGCGGATTGGATGAATCGACCACCAATATCGGACAGGTGTATTTCTCGCAGAACCAATTCCTCAATCACGCAGCGGTCAACCCGGTGTTTAGTTTTCTGGCATCGATGGAAAGAACTGCCAGCGACCAGACAGACTACCACTATATGGACGATGAAACATGTGAGAAACTGACTGCACAACTCTTTCCCACAACGAGTACAGACACTGATTCGCTACTCACCACGCAGCGTCCTGACATCATCGTCATCTTGCTGGAAAGTGCGGGAGGCGAGTTTACTGATATCGGTGGACGTACCGACATCATGCCGAATCTATGCCGACTGACGCGCGAAGGCATCTATTTCGACAACTGTTACGCCAATTCGTGGCGCACCGACAGAGGAACGCTATGCACTTGGAGCGGCTATCCATCGTTTCCTACCACCTCTGTGATGAAGATGCCGGCTAAGTCGAGAAGTCTCCCCAACATGGCAGCAACGCTTGCCCGACAGGGTTACAATACCCACTATCTATACGGTGGCGACATCAATTTCACGAATATGAGAAGTTATCTCGTGGGCGGAGGTTTCAGTCAACTGACGTGGAAAGCTGACTATAGCCAGGAAGAACAACAGTCGGCGGAGTGGGGCGTACGCGATGATATCACGTTTGAAACGTTGAGGCAACTGACAGATACCATGGCGAGACCCTATCTCATCGGGTATAGCACCCTCAGCAGTCATGAGCCATGGGATGTGCCTGTGCATCGTTTCGATGACAAAGTGCTCAATGCGTTCTATTATCTCGACCAGTGTATCGGTCAGTTCATTGCCCAGTTGAAGCAATCGCCACAGTGGAAGAACACCTTGGTGGTGATGCTGCCCGACCATGGTATCAACTATAAAGACATTGACGAAACGCATCAGGTGAGAAACCACATACCCATGCTATGGGTGGGAGGCGCAGTCAAAACTCCTAAGCGCATCAGTAAGCTATGCAACCAAACAGACTTGGCTGCCACACTGTTGGCACAGCTGGGCATCGACCATGCTGACTTTGGCTTCAGCCGCGATGTGCTGAGCAACTCCTATAGCTATCCCTTTGCCTATCATACCTATAATAATGGATTCTCACTGGTGGATTCTACGGGATATGTGGTCTATGATCTGAACTCAGAAAAGGTGATTGCCGGCAACTCAACGGATAAGGAACGACTCGTCAGGATGGGTAAGGCGCTGTTGCAAAAAACATCGGCGGACCTGAAAAAACGATAAACGAAAGGACTGAAAATGAAACAACTGAAATACATAGCACCGTTGGTGGCGGTGGCATACAATATGATTTTGGCATACGCTGTCTATATGTTGGCGCGTGTGGCATACTTGCTTGACAACTGGACACACTTTGCTGAGAACATGACATTCAGCCATTTTCTCAGTCTGTGCAGGGGCGGACTGGTGTTCGACACCGCTGCACTCTTGGTGACCAACGGCTTGTGGATGGTGCTCATGCTATTGCCGCTATGGTTGAAGGAACGTTTCTGGTATCACCGCATGTGTCGCATCTTGTTTGTAACCATCAACGGTTTGGCTCTGGTGGCCAATCTGTGCGATGCTGCCTACTTCCCCTTTACCATGCGACGCACTACCACAACGGTGTTTAGCGAGTTTCAGAACGAAGGAAACCTCGGTGGCATCGTCATGAAAGAACTGCTCCACCACTGGTATTTCGTGGTGCTGGCAGTGGTTGTCATCTATGGATTGTGGCGCTTATACCGTTCGCCAAGAATGGAAGCCAAGTGGCTGTCGCCCTGGCGCTACGCTGTGGCAATGGTGTTGTCGCTGGCGGTAGTCACTCCATTGGCTATCGGTGGCATACGTGGAGGATTCACAAAGGCTGTGAGACCCATCACTGTGAGCAATGCCAATCAATATGCTGAGCGGCCCAGCGAGGCAGCACTGGTGCTCAATACGCCGTTCTCACTCTATCGTTCGATAGGTAAATCGGTCTTTGTGGTGCCCACCTATTATCATAACGAGGCAACCATGGCAGCTATCTATACACCGGTGCATGCTGCTGCAGAAGGTCCGATGAAGAAGAAAAACGTGGTGGTACTCATCGTGGAGAGCTTCGGCAGGGAGTATATCGGTGCGCTCAACCGCGATTTGGAACAGGGAACATACAAGGGATATACGCCCTGTGTGGATTCATTGATAGGTCGGAGCGTCACGTTTAAATACAGTTTCTGCAACGGCAGAAAGAGCATTGACGGCATGCCCAGCGTACTTTCCAGTATTCCAATGTTTGTAGAACCATTCTTCCTCACACCATCAGCCATGAACGATGTGGGCGGTTTGGCATCTATGTTGGCAGGGGAAGGCTACCAAACAGCATTCTTCCATGGCGCACAGCGCGGATCTATGGGCTTTCAGGCATTTGCCACGAAGACCGGATTCCAACACTATTACGGCAGAGAAGACTTCAATCAGGACAAACGCTTCGGCGGTGATGAAGATTTCGACGGTACATGGGCTATATGGGATGAACCTTTTATGCAGTATTATGCTACGAAGATGGGAGAAATGAAACAACCGTTCATGACAGCACTGTTTACTGCATCGAGCCATCATCCCTTTGTCATTCCCGAAAAATATAAGCAGCGCTTCCCCGAAGAACAGCTCGTCATCCATAAATGTATTCGCTATACGGATATGGCGATAGGCAAATTCTTCCAAACGGCATCGCGCCAACCATGGTTTAAAAACACTATTTTTGTGTTGACGAGCGATCATACCAACCTCAGTAACCATCCCGAATTTCAGTCAGACCTCGGTGGTTTCTGTTCGCCCATCATCATCTATGCACCCGATGGCAGTTTGACACCGGCGATAGAAGACAAGGTGGCGCAGCAAATAGATATACTGCCAACAGTCATGGGACTGTTGAATTACCCCAAGCCCTACTGTGCCTTTGGCATCGATGTGTTGCAGACAGCAGGCAAAGACACATGGGCAGTGAACTATCTCAACGGCATCTATCAGTATGTCAAATATGGTTATGTGTTGCAGTTTGACGGTCAGAAGACCAAAGCCATCTATCGGTTGGATGACAGACTGATGCAGCGAAATCTGAAAGGTCGTGTTGATGTGGAGCAAAAAATGGTGCGCGAGCTCAAAGCCATCATACAGCAGTACATGGAACGAATGACGCAAAACAGGCTGAAACTCTGAGCAGAAGGAGAAGATGAATAGCGATTGAAAACTATTCAGAAGTGCCTTTGGGGTATCTATTCGCGTCGTCGAATCACCTTGCCATCCACTGTTTCATAAAAACGGTTGAACTTTTCGCGTGTACGCTTCCATCGGTTGTGACTCCAAAGCCATAATTCAGGGCGCTTACGAATAGTATCTTCCAACAGTTGGAAATAACGGTCGGTAATGGCATATTCAGGCATTTTGTCCGGTTCGCGCGTCACGAGTTTGAATTCTACTTCATAATATCCACGCTTGACACGGCTCACTTCCATATAAAACACCGCATGGTTCATGCTGCGGGCAATACGCTCTGTGCCGGTAAGTACGGGTGTGTCGTGGTGAAGGAAATTGCACCAGTGGTGGATATTCTGCCACATCGGCACCTGATCGGATATGTAGCCGATCACAACGGGTTGTCCTTCTTTGCGGTATCTCACCATTTCGCGCAGTGTATTATTCATGGCAATACACTTTGCACCGAATCTTTGGCGCATGCGAAGAAACAGTTTATCGAAGTCTTTATTCTCCAATGGATGGTAAATCTGTCCACAATGTGCCTTGGGCGTAACCCACAAAGGCAGTGAAGTAATCCACTCCCAGTTGCAATAGTGACCCAGATAGATCGCACACGACTGTCCGCTTTCCACCACCTCGTTGATGCGTTCAGCGCTTTTGAACACCATTCGGCGTTTTATTTCTGCCTTGCTCATGGTCAACAGTTTGATACTTTCTACCATATAATCGCAGAAGAAGTGGTAAAAGCCGCGTTCCACATCTTGGTGTTCCTCGGCGGTCATCTCAGGAAAAGCAGTGACAATATTGGTCCAGACGGTGCGACGACGGTAGCCCACGATACGGTAGAGCACCAGATACAATACGTCTGACAGAACATAAAGTACGCGGAGTGGCAACAGCGAAATGATGTACCACAGGGTAAAGACGATGTAATAGAGGATTTTTTTCATATCTGTGAGGATTTGTCGTCTGCAATTCTTGCCTTCCCCTCATAGGTCAGCAGGTCGTCACGGGTGTATTTATATTGTTTGCTGGCTAATGATGACGTCTCGTCGAAATGGTTGGATTCCACATCAAAGATACCGCACATCAGTTCATAGACTAAGTCGTTGGTGAAATATCTGTTGCTATTGGCTTTGAGTGCCTCTACGCGTTCGGGATGACAAGACAGGTATTCGTCGGAGAGATGAATGAAGAGCGGGATGCGCGTGGCGCCGAATCCAGAGAAATTGGGCGATCGATGGCGGTCGGGAACAGTAGCGTGATCGCTGAAATAGACCATGGCCTGGAGGTTCAGGTGTGTCTTGGCATACTCATAGAACTGCTCTAAAACGCTGTCAGTATAGCGAATGGAGTTTTCAAAGTTTGCTATATTGTCCTGTACTCCACGTTCGCCCCATACGGTACGGTCTGCCGGATAGCGGTTGAGGAAATTGAAATGGCTACCTTTCAGATGCAGCACGAGGAGGTTGTTGACATTGGGATCGAGTTCTTCGAGAAATGCTGTCATGCTTTCATCGTATTGCACCTTTCCCAAATCCTGCTTCGTCCATTTCGCTACATCGGCGGTGTTTGCCACCAAAGTGATAGGTGTATCGTTGGCACCAAGGTGTCCTTGGTTGCTATACCAGTGTACTCTGTATCCTAACCGGTGTGCAATATCGATGATAGAACAGGAGTCGTAGAATTGGCGTCCGTTGTATTGGTTGTATTCGGTAAGGGCTTTTTCCAGCGACTGCACGGTGTGCATGGCGCAACTGTAGGCATTTGGAAACAGAATGGTACGCCTGTTGTCCTCCGTCATGCGGCGCATCCATGGCGTCGTGTCGTGTTCCATGGGTGTAAAGGCACTCATATAGTCACGAGATGCAGACTCTCCAATCACCATCATGATGGTTGACGGACGTTGGAAAGCCTTTCCTAAGGGTTTGACGTGAAGGTCCTTCAACCGTCGTTCCATTTCGCTGACATACCGATGGTCGTTGGCTGCATACTCTCGGATATCTAACCAGAGGCGAACAATGCCGGAGCGGACGAACATGCCGCGGTGGGGTTTGAAGATATACCAAGCGAAAAAGAGGGCAACGGCAACAAGCAGTGCAATCTTCCACGGTGTTTCTGGTACTGTTGTGTTGTGGTTTCCGACGATGAATCCAGCAAGCAGTGCCACGATGGCCATCAGTAGCAGCACCACTTTCCATAAGGGATAGGAACGTGAAAACTCAATGATTTCGTTGGGATGCGAGTCCTGTACGATCTTCATGCCATTGGCATCGATACATGTTCCATAGAGCATATAATAGACCCACAAGGATATACTGATCAACAGGAGCATCCATTCAGCAATGGCGGCAATCACTCCGCCCCCTAAAAGACCGATGGCGGCGAAGAGGCCGAAGAAGTATATGCCACATGAAATCTCACCATAGTTTTCGTAGTCGGGTGATATTTTGCGGTTGGTGAGGTGGAATATCAGCGGATAAGTTATTGCCCATACAGCTCCAGAAAGTGCAGCAAGTGCAAGAGGCATGTTGGGTTGTGCTCCGACGATGGCGATGGGAAGCCATACCAATATGGCGGCAGCAGCAAAGCGGCGGGTCTGTTGCCCGCGTGCGCTATGGCTCATGCCCTTGTTACATCCATAATAGATGGCACAACTGGCGGCAAATGTCAGCAATAGTCCGATGGCTATTGTCCAAAATTGTATAGTTACCATAGTACAAAGGTAGTGCAAACCGAGCGAAATACAAAGAAAAACCTCGTTTTTCTTTTATTTCCGAGGTGCCGCCTACCTTGGGGCTGTCAAGCCCAAAGTAGTGCAAACCGAGCGAAAAACAAAGAAAAACCTCGTTTTTCTTTTATTTCCGAGGTGCCGCCTACCTTGGGGCTGTCAAGCCCAAAGTAGTGCAAACCGAGCGAAAAACAAAGAAAAAGCTCGTTTTTTCATTTATTTCCGAGGTGCCGCCTACCTAAGCGACGCGGTCGTAGGGGAGTGATGGCGAGACAATACAGCCTTTATTTTCCTTTCAAGCGACACATGATGTAGGGCACTGCCAAGCGTGCAACAAACTTGATTCGCTGTGGGAAAGGAATGGTTTCGCATACCACTTTGATGTTGTCGAACAGTCCTGACGATCGCTTACTGTTAGACACACCGGTGGTGTCGAAGATGGCTATCGGTATATTGATATACTGGAAACGAGCCCCCTGTTGATACTGTTGGATGAAAAACTTATAGTCTGCTGACAGTCTGTGGTGTATGTCGAATGGAATATCGACAAGACATTGTCGTCTGACAAACACACATTGATGGCAAAAGAGCATGCGGTGGTAGAGGCGGTAGTGCGCTGGTGCAGCCTTGACATGGTTGTCTTTAACCACATCACCATAGACAATGTCCGCTGCATCCCATTTGTTGGAGAAAACTTGATGGAGCACATCATCTGTAGCAAAGGTGTCGCCAGCATTCATGAATATCACCCATTGTCCCGAACACCTGCTCACGCCTTTGTTCATGGCGTCGTAGATTCCCTTATCGGGTTCGCTACTCCATTGTGTCACCGTTCCCTGGTCAGCATAGTGCTGTATGATGGCTAAGCTATTGTCGGTAGATTTACCGTCAACCACGATAGTTTCTTTGTTGCCGTATTGTTGTTTTTGTATGCTGTCGAGGGTTTTTTCCAGCATAGCTCCAGCATTGTATGTAACAGTGATAATACTTACCTTTGGAATATTAAGTTCTGTCATGCGTGTTATTTTCGTACAAAGGTAGTGCAAACCGAGAGGAATACAAAGAAAAACCCCGTTTTTCTTTTATTCCCGAGGTGCCGCCTACCTAAGAAATAGGATTTCAAAGGTAGTGCAAACCGAGAGGAATACAAAGAAAAACCAAATAAAGTTGTGCATTTTCTTTGGTTATTCGCTCGCTTAATCGTACTTTTGAGCCTGTGGCTCTTAGTGAAATGCACCCCTAAAGTTAGACATAAAGCTTTTAGAGGTACATTATGAGTAGTTTTCATTCATTAAAAGAAAGATTAGAAACAGTATTAAAGGTAAAGTCTGGCGTACCCATCGTCCAGTTATGC